>CANGGK010000012.1 GCA_947453475.1 Microbacteriaceae bacterium | reverse complement strand
TGCTCCTGTTTTTCGTAATGGTGCGAACGTTCAACCGTGAGCGTGGGGGCACACTCGGTGAAAAAGCTCTAGGGGTTACCGGACACGTTTGGTTAGAGGGTCAAACGCACGGCAACCGCTCTATTCTGCCAGAAATACCTGAGTTCCGCTACTTATCGACAGCGTTTTCTCGAATGAAGACGTTTACTGACCTAAACCGAAGGCAGAACCCGCACCCGAGTCGTTGCCTGCTGGCGCAGAACCACCGGCTAGACGGGCGGCTTCTTCAGCCGCTCTCTTGGCCGGGTTACCCGACTTAGAGCCCTTCTTCGACTTGTCTTTGCCCTTAGATCGGCCACCGCCGAAACCGCCAAGACCAGGCATGTTGGGCATTCCAGGCATTTGCGGAACACCACCCTTTGACATGGTCTTCATCATCTTGGCAGCCTGCTCAAAGCGGTTCACCAACGAGTTGACGTCGGTAACGGTCATGCCGGAACCCTTGGCGATGCGCAGACGACGAGAACCGTTCAAAAGCTTTGGCTGTCGGCGCTCAGCCGGGGTCATTGAGCGAATAATTGCCTCGGTGCGGTCGATCTCGCGCTCATCGAAGTTTTCAAGCTGCTGGCGCATCTGGCCGGCACCAGGCATCATGGCAAGCATGCTCTTGAGTGAACCCATCTTGCGCAGCTGCTGCATTTGGTCGAGGAAGTCTTCAAGAGTGAAGTTATCCTTGGCCAACTTCTCGGCCATCGCGCGAGCTTCGGTTTCATCGAACTGACGCTGCGTCTGCTCAATCAGAGTGAGGATGTCACCCATGTCGAGGATGCGGCTAGCCATTCGGTCTGGGTAGAACGGCTCGAAGGCATCCATGCCCTCGCCGTTTGAAGCAAAGATGATTGGCTTGCCAGTAACTGAGGCCACCGACAGTGCGGCACCACCGCGGGCGTCGCCATCGAGCTTGGTCAGCACAGAACCAGTGATGCCAACACCTTCATCGAAAGCTTTGGCTACGTTTACTGCATCCTGACCGACCATAGAGTCGATCACGAAAAGCACTTCATCCGGGTTGACGGCGTCACGGATGTCTTTCGCCTGCTGCATCAACTCTTCATCGATGCCCAAACGACCCGCGGTGTCGACGATGACCACGCTGAACATCTTCTGTTCGGCGTGCTTGATTGAGTCTTTGGCGACCTTTACCGGGTTGCCGACGCCATTGCCTGGCTCTGGAGCGAAAACCTGCACTCCGACGCGCTCACCAACAACCTGAAGCTGGTTCACCGCATTCGGGCGCTGAAGGTCGGCCGCCACCAAAAGCGGAGTCTGACCCTGGTCTTTCAGCCACTTAGCAAGTTTTCCGGCCAGAGTGGTCTTACCCGAACCCTGCAAACCGGCGAGCATGATCACGGTCGGTGGTTTCTTGGCAAAGTTGAGCTTTTGCTGTTCGCCACCAAGGATGGTTACCAACTCTTCGTTCACAATTTGAACAACCTGCTGAGCAGGGTTTAGAGCCTTTGAGACCTCGTCACCGAGGGCACGCTCACGTACGGCTCCGGTGAAGTCCTTGACAACGTCGAGTGCTACGTCGGCCTCGAGCAACGCGCGACGAATCTCGCGAAGGGTGGCGTCAATGTCAGCAGGGCTTAGCTTGCCCTTGCTGCGGAGGTTCTTGAACGTTTCGACGAGACGATCAGATAGATTGCCAAACACTTGGGTTACTCCTAACTAACGAGCCCGCGGGCGAACTCGGTTGCGTCAAAGAACGCAAAATCATTGACGCCTTCGCCAACTCCGACCAACTTAACCGGGATGCCCAGTTCGCGTTGAATCGAATAGACGATTCCGCCCTTAGCCGTGCCATCAAGTTTGGTAAGCACGACACCGGTGACGTTTGCAATCTCGGCAAAAGCCTTGGCCTGAGACATTCCATTTTGTCCCGTGGTGGCGTCGAGAACCAGCAATACCTCGCTGATTTTGGCTTGCTTTTCGATGACTCGACGAATCTTGTCGAGCTCACCCATGAGGTCGGTCTTGTTTTGAAGTCGGCCGGCGGTGTCGATGATGACGATATCGGCATCATCCTTGATGGCTACTTCTACAGACTCGAACGCCACTGATGCAGGATCTTGACCTTCGGTCTTTGGGCGAATCAAAGTTGCCCCGGCACGTTCGGCCCAGGTGGCTACCTGTTCGACTGCGGCAGCTCGGAAGGTATCGGCGGCACCGATGAAGACCTTCCAGTCACCCTCGGTAAGCCAATTTGCCAACTTGCCGATGGTGGTCGTCTTGCCAACGCCGTTGACGCCGACCACTAGAAAAACATAGGGAAGTTTTCCGTCGCTAAGGTTGAGCGATTTATCGTCACGTTCAAGATTTTCGGCAATAACCGCGGCAAGGATGTCTTTCAGTTCTTGCTCACCAGCAGCACCGGCCTTTTTCGCACGGGCCTTTACCTCGTCGACAATAGCAATCGAAGCGTCTAGGCCAAAGTCGGCCTGAATCAAAATGTCTTCGAGTTCATCAAGATTCTCAGGGTTGAATTTGACTCGACTAAACAGCGAGCGAATGCCCTTCTTGGCGCTTCGCTTAGGCAATTCAACGGCAACGAGTTGCTCAACCTCTTCAGGCTCGATTGCCTTTTCCACAGTCGGCTCAGGTGTCGGCTCAGGTGTCGGCTCAGGTATCGGTTCAGGTGTCGGTTCAGGAGTTTCTTCTGAGGTTACCTCCGGTTGAGCAGAAATTGATTCCGCGGCGACATAGGCAGCTTCAGCTGTCTCGGCGCCAAGGGATTCATTTTGCTCAACAGGCTGAGCGAGCTCAACGAGGGTTTCATTTTGCTCAACCGGCTCGTCGACCGGCGCTTCAACTTCAGCCCCGCGCTTCTTCTTCCAGAACAGGAACCCGGCCACGACTATGCCTTGTCCAGAAGGCGCTGACCAACGACAGCAGACACGCCATCCTGGCGCATTGAAACACCGTACAGAGCATCTGCGATTTCCATCGTGCGCTTCTGGTGAGTAATGATGATGAGCTGCGAGCTTGAACGCAGGTCTTCAAATATCTTGAGTAGGCGGCCGAGATTGGCGTCGTCTAGGGCTGCCTCAACCTCATCCATGACGTAGAACGGCGATGGGCGCGCCTTGAAGATTGCAACCATCAGTGCAACGGCTGCCAGGGAACGCTCGCCACCCGAAAGCAATGAGAGGCGCTCGATGCGCTTTCCTGCAGGCTTCACGGTGACCTCGAGGCCGGTGGTGAGCATGTCATCTGGGTTAGTCAAGAAAATCGAGCCGGTTCCGCCCGGGAACAGCGTTGGGAAGACCGTCTCGAAAGCCTTGCGGGTGTCTTCGAAGGCGTCAGCAAAGATGACCTGCATCTTGGTGTCGAGATCTTCGATGATCTGCAAGAGGTCTTTGCGGGTCTGAGTAAGGTCGGCGAGCTGCTCGGTTAGGAACTTGTGGCGCTGCTCTAGCGCAGCGAATTCCTCTAGAGCCAACGGGTTGACCTTGCCGAGGCGCTCGAATAGGCGCTCGGCTTCGCGAAGACGCTTGGTCTGCTCGTCTCGGTTGAACTCTTCGTTCGGCGCGTATTCCTCGAGCAAAATCTCTTGCTCGAGACCAAGTTCGTCATTGGCGCGAGAGACGAGGTTGGCCAAGTTGAGGCGCTTTTCATGGTTGCCAAGCTCAAAATCGTGAACGCTCTGGGTTAGCCCGGCAAGCTTCATCTGAATGTCGGCAGTTTCACCGCGAAGGCGAACGAGTTCTTCGTTCTGGTGTGCGCGAGCGGCCTCTAGCTCGTGCAAACGAACCTTGGCCTGCGACGCACTCTCTGCCACGGCGTTCATAACCGTTGGTAGCGCCTCAAGCACTCGGCGAGCGCTTGCCAACTGCTTAGCCTGCGCTGCTGCTGCTGCGCGCGATTTTTCGATGGCTTCTTGTGCTTCGGCGATCTGTTCGCGAAGCCCCTTGGCTCGCTCTGCTTCAACACGCACGCGTTCGACAGCTGCACCTAGGTCGACTCGAAGTTCTAGTTCGCGTTGACGCTCCTGCTCTAGGTTTTCAGACAGGGTCTGACGGTTGGCTAGGTCCAGCGCAGGGCGTTCTTGCGACGCAAATGAATCGTGGGCTGCAACGGCCGTAGCTAAAGCATCTTCGGCGATGACAATCGATGCGGTTGCTTGTTCGGCAACTCGAGAAAGACGATCTACTTCGGCTTCTGAGGCCTCAACCTGCACCCGGAGACGACCAAGCTTTTCAGCATTAGCGGCAAGGGTTGCGTCGTGTTCGTTGAGCGCGGCTAGTGCATCCTTGGCCGAAACCTTGGCAGCCTCTTCGGTTGAGCGCGCCTGGGCCATTTCGCCCTTTAGGTCATCAATCTGCTTTGAAACCCTTGATAGCTGGGCTTCGGCTGCATCACGCTCGGCTACCAGCTCGAGCTTCGAAGGCTTATTCGCCGAACCACCACGGATGACCGACTCGGTCAATACGTCACCCTCACGAGTGATTAGAACAAGCTTCATCGCCGATTTGTCTGCCTTGTACAGCGCGCGGGCAGCATCCAAGTCATCGACAATGACTACATTGGCAAGCAGAGCCAACACGCCAGAAGGGGCGTCGACTACCTCAGCGGCTGGTCGAGCACCGGCCACGCTAGGCAGCGAACCGGTCTTACCCTTTGCGTCAACATCGGCAACGATCAGTTCAACTCGGCCGCCATCGGCCTTCTTTAGGTGCTCAATGGCCGCCAAACCGTCTTCGCGACTGTCGGCAACGAGCGCGTCGGCCAATGGCCCAAGCGCCGCGGCAATTGCTGTCTCATAGCCAGACTGAATCTTCATGTGGCTAGCCACCAAACCACGGATGCCTCGAAGGCCGGCAGCCGAAAGCTCGCTTGCGCCATCCTTCTGCTCGAGCATCAGGTTGAGTGCCGAACGCTTGGCAGCAAGTGAATCACGCTCGCGTTCAGCTACGTGCAGTTCGTCGCGCACCGATTCGATCTTCGCGGTAGCCTCAGAAACCGCCTTCTGGGCTGCTTCGTAGCGAGCCTCGAGGCCGTTATCGGCATCCTTGGCACCCGAATCGGTTTGAAGTTGATTCTCTAGCGTTTCGTATTCGGACTGTCTGGCAGTTCGGCGTTCCTGAGCTTCGGCTAAGGCGCTCTGGTGACGGGCAACTTCATCACGCTTGCTAGCGAGTCGTGACTCGGCAACTGCGGCCTCATTCGCTAGTCGCGACTTATCGAGGTCAAACTTTGAAATCAGAGCGTTCTGCTCGGCAACCTCGTTGTCGAACTTCTCGAGCACATCGCGTGCTTCGCTTCGCGCAACCTCGGCTTCGTGCAAGGCAAGCTTTAGCTTCTCAACAGAGGCGGCAAGTTCGACTCCGGTTTGCTCGGCAGCAAGTGCCTCGGCTTCAATCGCGCTCGGGTCAATCTGAGCACCCGCTACTTCAGCTTGCGACCCAAGCAGGGCAACTCGCTGATTGGCGATTGACAGCAGTGAACGAAGGCGTTCTGCCAATGAGTCGAATTGGTAAGAAAGATTGCGTGCGGTGTCTAGCTCGGTTGAGACCTGCGCAGCCTCGAGCTGGCCTAGACGTGCCGTGTTCTCGGTTAGTAGGGTTTGCAAGATGTTGCGCTCACCTCGGCGATCAGCCTCGGTCTTGGCGGTTTCTTCAAGCGCCTTGTGAAGGTCGGTTATGTCGGCCGCCAGGATGCGCGCCTTGGCATCACGAACGGTTGCCGCGATTCCCTGGGCTTCGCGGGCCACTTCTGCCTGCTGACCGAGCGGCTTGAGTTGGCGGCGCACTTCGCCGGCTAGGTCGTTGAGCCGGGTTAGGTTAGCCTGCATAGCCTCGAGCTTGCGCTGAGTTTTCTCTTTGCGGCGGCGGTGTTTCAAGATTCCGGCGGCTTCTTCGATGAAGCCTCGACGCTCTTCAGGGGTCGCACGCAAGACGCTGTCGAGTTGACCCTGACCCACGATTACGTGCATTTCGCGACCAAGGCCTGAGTCGCTCAATAGTTCTTGAACATCGAGCAGTCGACAGGCATCGCCGTTAATTGCGTACTCGCTGCCACCGTTACGGAAAAGCGTGCGAGAGATGGTGACTTCGGTGTAATCGATTGGCAGAGCGCCATCCGAGTTATCGATTGTCAGAATTACTTCGGCGCGACCAAGAGGGCCCTTGGTTGATGTGCCGGCGAAGATGACATCTTCCATCTTGCCACCACGCAGGCTCTTTGCGCCCTGCTCACCCATTACCCAGGCGAGGGCGTCTACGACGTTTGACTTGCCCGAACCGTTAGGGCCGACGACGGCGGTTACGCCAGGTTCGAAGGCAAAGGTGGTTGGCTGGGCGAAAGATTTGAAGCCCTTAAGGGTGAGGCTTTTCAGATACAAACTGAGTCACTCCCCTTTGCCTGATTCGTCGAGATTGCACCAAAACGGGCAACAATCAAAATTACCGCATTATGCGGTCGGTTTTTGCCACCGAGAGGGGTTAGATCTTGAGTTTTTGACACTTCGGGCAGAAGTGCGAACCGCGGTTCATCCAGTTTTCACGTTTGATCTCGGTGCCGCAACGCTTGCAAGGCATGCCGGTCATTCCATAGGCATTCAGTGAAACCGCAAAATAGCCCGACTCACCATTGACGTTCTTGTATTGCTCATCGAAGCTAGTGCCACCTTCGGTGACTGCTTTAGCCAGAATTTCGCGCACATGCTCGAGTAGTTCTTTGGCTTTGGCTGTGCTTAGCGAAGCCGCCGGTTGGTCATAGTGCAGTTGCGACCTCCAGAGAGATTCGTCTGCGTAGATGTTTCCGATTCCGCTTAGGGTTTGCTGGTCTAGCAGCACGCGCTTGATGCCCGAATTCTTCGTTTTGAATCTCGTCAAGACCGCTTTTTCGTCAAAGTTCACGTCTAAGGGGTCGCGAGTGATGTGTGCTGCCGATGCCGGGATGAGGTTGAGCCACCAAGCAGACTGCCCAGTTGCAGTTTCGCCAATTCCATTGCTATAACCACCAGGCATTCCATCCTTGGTTGGCACGAGTTCATCGATGGCAAGCGAACCGAAAAGACGCTGATCGACGAAGCGCATTTCAACAATTTGGCCATCCGCGGTTCGAGCCTGGATGATCACGCGCGTTAGTTTGTCGTCGGCGAAGCCAGGTGTTCTAAGCAGCATCTGACCGCTCATACCTAGGTGACCAACCATTGCCAACTTGTAATCACCAGATCGGTTAGCCGGCAGCTCCAGTGGCATCCACAGAAACTTGCCTCGACGAACCACTGCCAGAATCTTCGAGCCGATGATCGTGGCCTTGAAGTCTTCGACACCACCCGGGTGTCGCTTGAACGAACGAGCGTCTAAGACATCAACTGCTGTCACAACTGCGTTGGTAAGAGCTGGTGCAAGCCCGGCCCGAACGGTTTCGACCTCAGGTAGCTCGGGCATTACTTGCTCTTTTTGCGCTTGGGTAGGTTCTTCAAAGCGTCGATAGCTGCCTGGGTTTCAGAAAGCTTCTTACTTCTGCCCTGTCCGGCGCCTACCTGCTTGCCGTCGACGCTCACAGTTGAGAAGAAAGTGCGATCGTGATCTGGGCCCTCGTGGGTGGTCTCATACTCTGGTGCAGGCTTTGATTCGGCCTGGGTGCGCTCTTGTAGCGTGGTCTTTGGATCACTGTTTGCGCGAAGTGAATCGGTGTCTTCGAGCAACGGAAAAACAAACTTTCTAATGATTCCTTCGGCAGCTTCAAGACCCTTTGAAACGTAGGCTGCGCCAAGGATGGCCTCGAAGGCGTCGGCTAGTAGGTTTGGCTTTTCTCGACCGCCAGTTTGGTCTTCACCCTTGCCTAGAAGAAGAAACTCCCCTAGACCAATAGTGGTCGCCACCTGCGAGAGCGCAGTTGCCGAGACCACTGCGTTCTTTACCTTGGTGAGTTCACCCTCGGGCAAGTCCGTAAGTAAATCATGAATATGTGCAGTTACAACAAAACCCAACACCGAATCACCGAGAAACTCGAGACGTTCGTTGTTGGGTAGGTTGCCATGCTCATACGAGTATGAGCGGTGGGTAAGTGCGAGTTCGAGCAACTGTGGCTCGATGTCAACGCCTAAGCGATTGCTGAGTACGTCGACGTTCACGCTAAGACCTTTAAGTCTTAAGCGTCTGCGACCTTGCGGCCCTTGTACTCAAGGAATAGCGCGTTGCCGGCTGCATCCTCAACTACCTTGGCGCGGTGAGGCAAGCTGTAAACGGTCTTGCCATTTTCAATGGTCTTGACCAAGGTAACCTCAGCGGCCTTCCACTGCGAACGACGTGCGTGAGTGCGGGCGCGAGATAGGCGTCTCTTTGGTACTGGCATGGTACTTACTCTTCCTTTTGCGTAAAACTCTGTAGTGCGGCGAACCTGGAATCAACCGGGGCTTCGTGCACGTGGTGCGGGTTTTCAGCCATTTTCACACCACAGTCTGGGCACAGGCCAAGACAGTTCTTTCGACAAACTGGTTTGAACGGAAGGCTTAGAACAACCGCGTCACGGATGACTTGCTCAAGATCGATTTGCTCGTCAGAAACGGCAAATTCATCCTCGTTGGTTAAAGAATAGGCGAAAAGCTCTTGAAAATCTACTTCAACAGGCACAGTTAGCGGATCAAGGCATCGACTGCACTCTCCGTCGGCGTCGGCGAACACCTCGCCGGTGGCCAAAATGCCCTCGTGAACAGACTCAAGACGCACATCTAGGTCAAGTTCAACACCAGCCGGAACCTTGATGAAATCTTCACCCAAAGCCTCAGGAACAATGATGTCGAGCTTGTACTCGCGCATTGCACCCGCTTTGTGCATGAGGTCGTGAACTGCAATCACGTATGGAGAAGCGGCGCTCATGGGATTATTTCTTTCTGTTGGCCGCCGAGGTTGCAAGTGCTCGTGCAACGGCGTGTGAAACATATTTTGTCACCGAACCCTCTAGGTCGGCAACCTGCTTAACCAGAGAACTCGAAACGTGACCATGTTCTGGGTTAGCTGGGATGAAAATCGTCTCTACTCCGGCTAGGTCGCGGTTGACCTGTGCCATCGGAAGTTCATAGTCGAGGTCAACATTACTTCGGAAACCCTTGATCAACATCGATGCCCCGACCATGCGGCAATAGTTAACCAATAGGCCGCTATCGAGCGTGTCGACAACTACCTTTGCATTGTTGTGAATGCCGTGCTCGGCAAGGCTCGCGCGAACGAGTTCGACTCGCTCGGCGCTTGAGAAGCGTGGCTGCTTGTTTGGGTTGTGAACAACTACCACGTGCAATTCATTCACGAGCAGAGCCGCTCGGCCGATGATGTCTAGGTGCCCGAGCGTGATTGGGTCGAACGAACCTGGGTAAACAGCAATCTTTGACATGTCTAAAGGTTAGCCGAGGGCGTTGCTTGAATAAACCCCCGCAGATTACGCCTTCGTTAAATTGTTTTGACGCGCTTGATCTTCTCTGTCTAATGCCTCGGCAAGTGCCAAGTGTTTTTCGAGAGTTGGGTCAGAATCAAGAACCTTGTCTGCAGCCTTGCGTGCAGCCTGGATGAGTTTGGCGTCTTCAATTACGCGCAATAGTTTTAGGCTTGAGCGCCCACCCGACTGGGTTGCGCCGAGAACATCTCCTTCACGACGAAGTTCTAGGTCGATTTCGCTGAGCTCAAACCCATCCAAAGTTGCAGCCACCGCTCGCACTCTCTCGAGGGCAAGCGAACCTTCCTCAGCAGAGGTGAGCAATAGACAAAGCCCAGCATTACCTCCGCGACCAACGCGACCACGCAACTGGTGAAGCTGACTTACGCCGAAGCGATCGGCATCGAGAATCACCATGACGGTGGCGTTTGGAACATCGACACCAACTTCGATAACCGTGGTTGAAACCAAAACGTCAATCTCACGCGCAGTGAATCGGCCCATTACCTCGGCCTTTTCGTCGGCGGTCATCCGCCCGTGCAGAGTCTCGATGCGCAAACTCGAAAGCGCAGGGATGCTTCGAAGCGATTCGGTCATTCCAATTGCCGAGGCAAGGGGTTGGCGGGGCTTTTTGGCTAGCTCGGCTGCCATCTCATCGGTGCCATCCGAGTAGATAAATTCTTCTTCGGCGAGGCCGCCCGATTCGATGAGCTCCTCTCCAGGGTCATCCTCGTCAATTCGAGGGCAAACCACAAAGGCCTGCCGGCCGGCGGCAACTTCTTCGGCAATGCGAGTCCAGGTTCTAGCGACCAGCGCGGGCTGCGACAGCTGAACTACGTGCGAGGTGATGCCCTGGCGCCCGGCCGGCAGTTCGGTGAGAGTCGACACATCGAGGTCGCCAAAAACGGTTACCGCGAGGGTTCGCGGAATCGGCGTGGCCGTCATGGTCAGAACGTGCGGTGGCAACTTGCCCTTGTTTCTCAGGGCTTCGCGCTGGTCGACACCGAAACGATGTTGCTCGTCGATCACGATGAAGCCAAGGTCAAAGAATTCGACGTTGTCAGAAATCAACGCGTGGGTGCCAATGACAACCCGAGCCTTTCCGCTAACCATCTGCAGCAGGGCGCGCTTTCTTTCGGCGGTGGGCATCTGACCGGTCAGCAGAGTCAAGCCGACTTCTTTGGCAAGGTCTTCGCCAAGTGATTTCTGAATTGATTTGAAATGCTGAGCCGCCAAGACTTCGGTAGGGGCCAACAGTGCCGATTGGCCTCCAGAATCGGCAACCGTCAACATGGCTCGCAGTGCCACCAGAGTCTTGCCAGAGCCAACCTCGCCCTGCAGCAGGCGATTCATCGGATGGGCCGTCGCAAGATCTTCGGAAATTTGGTTACCGACTACGATTTGCCCCTTGGTGAGGGTGAATGGCAACGCGGCGTCGAATTTTGCACTGATTCCATTGGCCGGTGCAACTCTAGGAGTTGCCGGAGTCGCCATGTTCTCAAAACGTCGCTTAAGAAGCGTGGCTTGCAGCAAGAAGGCTTCGTGATACTTCAAGGTGTCGCGTGCCTGCTGCCATTGCGATTGAACCTCTGGCCTGTGCACTTGATTTATTGCCTCGTGTAAAGAAATCAAGCCGTTCGAGGTAACCACGTCTGGAGGTAACTCATCCTGGATCGGGGCGATGGTGTCGAGCACGACTGCCATGGCTCGCTGAATGGCCCAGGTGGTTACTGCTGAGGCTGCTGGATAAATCGGAATCGGCAGTTCGGCCCAGCGCTTGGCGTCTTCGTCCGAGATTTCTTCAGGGAATAGCTCGTACTCGGGGTGAGATAGCTGCAACTTGCCGTTGTAGCTGCCAATCTTGCCTGCGAACAGACCTCGAACCCCAGGTCGAAGATCTTTCTGACGCCAGGCTTGATTGAAGAATGAGAGAGACATCGAACCGTGGCCATCGGTGATTCGAACCTCGAGGATGCTGCCATTGCGCCCCTTCATGCGACGTTCGCGAACTTCAAGGATGTCGGCCACCACCGTTGCCGGTTCGCCAATCGGGAGTTCGGATATTGGCGTTAGCGCACCTCGCGTGGCATAGCGACGAGGGTAGTGTTGCAGCAAATCGGCAACCGTTCGCAGGCCAAGATGCTTGCCGAACGACTTGGCGGTGCGGTCGCCCAGCACGCGGTCTAGAGGTTCTTGCGGAAGCAGCATTCAACTATCTTCGCCTGTCGACAAGCACCCTCGCGGTAGGCTTGACCGGTTATGACAAGAATCATTAGTGGCGTCGCCGGCTCTCGCAAGCTCGCCAGCCCAGCCAAAGCCACCCGCCCAACTAGCGATCGCATTCGCGAATCGATCTTCAACCGCCTTCAGGCGCGCGACTGGGTCGATAACAAGCGGGTTCTCGACCTTTATGCCGGAACCGGCGCACTAGCCCTCGAGGCGGTTAGCCGAGGCGCAATCTACGCAATGATGGTTGAACGCGACGGCCAGGCTGCCGCAGTTTGCGTAAACAACGCAAACATGATTCAGAAGGCGATGGCGAGCGAAGGTTTCTACGACCAGGTGACCAAGGTTGCACAAAAGGCCGTAACTTCGTTCCTAAGCACCGACACCCTGGTTTATGACCTAGTTTTCATCGACCCACCGTACGAGATCAGCAACGATGAGGTAGCCACGAACCTAAAGGCTCTAATGCCTCGTTTAGCAAAGGATGCGATTGTCATGCTCGAGCGTTCGAGTCGCAGCGGTGCGGTCGAACTACCAGAAGGTTTGACCCTCGATGAAGAGAAGTATTACGGAGATACCACCGTTTACTGGTTGGTCAAGGAATAGCTAAGACCTTCACAAATCATCGAACTTAAATTGAAAATCCCCGACCGCTTAGGTCGGGGATTTTCTCTTTGGCTTAGTTGAAGAAGCCCTTTAGCGAGCGCTCTTCTTCGCCGATGTAAATCTGCTGCGGGCGGCCGATCTTGGTGGCAGCATCCATGTTCATTTCACGCCAGTGTGCAATCCAACCAGGTAGACGGCCAAGGGCGAACAAGGCGGTAAACATGCGTGGCGGGAAGCCCAGTGCCTTGTAGATGACACCGGTGTAGAAGTCTACGTTTGGGTAAAGCTTGCGCTCAATGAAGTAGCTGTCTGAAAGTGCGGCAGCCTCGAGTTCCTTGGCGATGTCTAGAAGAGGGTCCTTCACGCCAAGTTCGGCAAGCACCTTGTCGGCAGTTGCCTTCACGATGCGGGCACGAGGGTCTAGGTTCTTGTAAACACGGTGACCGAAACCCATCAGACGAATGCCGTCTTCCTTGTTCTTCACGCGGTTCACGAAGTGCTGAACAGATTCGCCAGAGTTCTGAATCTGAGTCAACATCTCTAGAACCGCCTCGTTTGCTCCACCGTGAAGTGGGCCAAACAGGGCGTTGATTCCAGAAGAGATCGAGGCAAACATGTTGGCCTGGCTCGAACCGACTAGACGGACGGTCGAGGTTGAACAGTTCTGCTCGTGGTCGGCGTGCAACACCAATAGCGTCTCTAGAGCCTGAGTCACAACCGGGTTCTGAACATAGGTCTCAGCCATGTTGCCGAAGTTCATACGCAAGAAGTTCTCTACGTAGCTAAGCGAGTTATCTGGGTAGAGCAAAGCCTGACCCATGCTGTTCTTATTTGCGTAGGCAGCCAAGACCGGAAGCTTCGCCAATAGTCGAATTGTAGAAAGCTCTACCTGAGCCGGGTCGTTAGGGTCGAGCGAGTCTTGGTAGAAGGTCGATAGGGCAGAAACGCCGGCGGCAAGAACTGCCATCGGGTGAGCGTTCTGCGGCATGGCGTGAAAAAGGTTTTTGAGGTCTTCGTGCACCAGGGTGTGGCGACGGATCTTCTCTTCGAAAGTAGTTAGTTCGGCCGGAGTTGGTAGTTCGCCGTAAATAAGCAAAAAGGAGGTCTCGAGGAATGACTTTGAACCGGCTAGCTGCTCGATTGGGTAGCCGCGGTGACGAAGAACGCCGGCGCCACCATCGATGAAAGTGATTGCCGATTTGGTTGACGCGGTGTTTACGAAACCCTGGTCATAGGCGGTCAAACCGGTGGTTGCGGTCAACTTCGAAATGTCAACGGCCGATGGGCCATCTACCGCCTGAATAACTGGAAATTCAGCTGTGACATCACCGTAGGTGACTGTAACTTTGTCGCTCGAGGTCATCGAAGCTCCTGTGTCTCTCAAAGCCCTTGTTTTGGGCTAAACCAAGCCTATGGCATCGCGAAGTCGACGCGCACCTTCGGCAATTTTGTCATCGGTTGCTGTTATCGAAAAACGAACGTATTCGGCGCTAAATTCACCATAAAAAGTGCCGGGAACAACCACAATACCTAGGTCTGCCATGCGATCAACGGTCTTGAAACAGTCTTCACCCAAGGTTGCCCAAAGATATAGCCCGGCTTCGCTATCGGCAAGCTTGAACCCATATTCACGAACGGCGCCTAAAAGCACCTCACGGCGCTCTCGATAAATCTCTTTTTCGATGGCAACATGCTCTTCATCACCCAGCGCCACTGCCATGGCGCGCTGAACCGGCAGCGGCGTGTTCAAACCGGAGTGCATACGCAGGTTGACCAAGCCCTTGATCAAGGATGCCTCACCCACCGCAAAGGCCGCCCGGTAACCAGCCATGTTTGACTGCTTGCTGAGTGAATAAACCGCTAGAACACCTTCGTGCGAGCCACCACAGACGCGAGGGTCGAGCACAGAAGGGATGAGCTTGTCTGACCACTCGTTCCAGCCGAGCTCGGCGTAGCACTCATCGCTCGCTAGGAGTGCTCCGAGTTCGCGGGCGCGGTCAACCGCAGTTTTCATCTCGGCAACATCCATGACGCGACCATCCGGGTTACCAGGCGAGTTGATCCAAATGAGTTTGGCATTCGCTGGCCATTTTGCCGGGTCGTCTTCAGACACAATCTCGGCCCCGCAAAGCGCCGCACCAACTACATAGGCCGTGTAGGCAACTTTTGGTTGAACCACAACGTCACCCGGGCCAAGCCCCATCAAAAGTGGTAGCCAGCTGATTAGTTCTTTCGAGCCGATGGTTGGCATTACCTGTTCTGGCTGTAAACCTGGCACACCGCGGCGACGACCAAACCACTCAACAACTGCGGCCTTAAACTCGGCCGAGCCTCCGGTAGAAGGGTAACCAGGTGCGTTAGATGACGCATTTAGAGCATCCTGGATGATGCTCGGGGTTGGGTCTACGGGTGAACCCACCGAAAGATCAACGGCACCGCCAGGATGAAGGGCAGCCTTAGCAGCATAGGGCTTTAGTTGTTCCCAGGGATACTCCGGCAGTCGATCAAACATGAAGGACTGGGTGACTATGCCTGAGGAGGCAAAACGCTGATAACCGCGTGGTCCTTGGCGACTTTGCCAACCTTTGCAGCGCCACCGGGTGAACCGAGGTCATCGAAGAACTCAACGTTTGCCTTGTAGTAGTCGGCCCACTGAGACGGCAGGTCGTCTTCGTAATAGATGGCTTCGACAGGGCAAACTGGCTCGCAGGCTCCGCAGTCGACGCACTCATCCGGGTGAATATAAAGTGAGCGTTCGCCCTCGTAAATGCAGTCAACAGGGCATTCCTCGATGCATGCCTTGTCTTTGACATCGACACATGGAAGGGCGATTACGTAAGTCACTGAATTTCCTCTGTTAAATCTGAAACTAAGTCTATTTTATTGATGTCCGCGGGCTGACTTGCGCCATGAGCCAGCGTGAATGTTCGGGAACAAAATGATTGCCGCACATAGACCAAGCGAACCATAGGCCCAAATGTTCCCGAGATCATTACCCGGAATCAAAAGCGTTCCATCACCCTGCGGTTGAGACAGCCAGAGGATGGTGGCGGCGAAGGTTGCAGCCAGTAGATATAGAGCGCCACGACTGCTACGAAGCAACCGCATCGCCAAAGCCAGCGAGCCGGTCATAACCATCGCAACGATTAGACCGATAGGTGTTCCTTGGCTATCGCTCGCGCGCACCTGGTGCAAAAGTGTTCCGGCAACGCCGAGTAAAAAGCCGAGGGGAATCGCCCAGAAGAAGGTGAGCAGTGGGCGCAAGTGCACGAGAGGGTTTGGTGATGCCTTACGCAGACGTTCGGTGCGGTCGTAACGAAACTCTTTACCGGCAACTACCGAGTAGGTTTCGGCACCAACCGATACCTGACTGCTGTGAGCTTCGAGCGCAGCGCGCTTTACAACTGCCGTCTTCGAGTCGCCAATCTGCACATCAAAGCGCTCGCCGGGTTCTGCGATAACCCAGAACGCAGGTGCGCGGCCCTTGCGCTGCTTTGCATACATGCGAACCGCCATAGCAGTGGCCTCATGCGCCATTTTGTGGTCTGGGTGCCCAAAGCCGCCCTTGCGGTTATAAGTCAGAACGGCGTCAGGCTTGAAATCTTTGATCACCTTGAAAATATCATCGGCAATAACCGAAGTGGATGCTGCCGATAGCGCCATTTCGTCTAGCTTGCGCACCTTGGCTGGCTTACCAAAGGGGTTTAGTCGCATTCCCGAGTCTAGATAAGCCCGAGTGCCAGCAAAGGCGTGCTTGACTCCCCCAAAGGCCGCTAGAGCCTCGCGAAGTTCACCAGAACGGAAGGCGCCCATAGCCGCCAGATTACCCTCGAGAGATTTGAGCTCTTCGAGCTTAACTTTGCCTCGCTCGCCTCGAGTGAGCGTAAAAACCATAACCTCAGCTTTCGCTGCTACGCGGTCTGCGATGACGTGCCCGGTGAACAGGCTTTCATCATCCGGGTGTGCGTGAACAATGAGCAATCGCTGCGGTTGAAAAGTTGCCTTGGCCATGAGTCAACTTTAGGCGCAAAACGAAAACCCCCAGCCAAATGACCGGGGGTTTTCGAAGAGATTTAGGGTTACTTGCCCTGGCTCGCGTTCTTACGCTGTGAGTAGATACGTGCACGCACGGTTGGGTCTAGCTCTAGCTTGCGAATACGAGTTGCCTCTGGGGTTACCTCAACACACTCGTCTTCACGAGCGAACTCTAGACACTCTTCAAGTGACAGAGTGCGAGGAGGGGTCAGCGACTGGAATTCATCAGATGAAGACGCACGCATGTTGGTGAGCTTCTTTTCCTTGGTGATGTTTACTTCCATGTCTTCTGAGCGAGAGTTCTCGCCGATGACCATACCGGTGTAAACCTCGCTGGTTGGCTGAACGAAGAATGAACCACGCTCCTGTAGACCAATCATTGCGAACGGGGTTACGACTCCGGCGCGGTCTGCAACAAGTGAACCGTTGTTGCGGGTCTGAATTTCGCCAGCCCACTCTTGGTAACCAGCTGAGATTGCGTTGGCGATACCGGTTCCCTTGGTGTTGGTTAGGAATTCGGTGCGGAAGCCGATTAGGCCACGGCTTGGAACCTTGAACTCCATGCGAACCCAACCGGTTGCGTTGGCAACCATGTTGACCATCTGACCCTTGCGAGCAGCTAGCAACTGAGTCATAGCGCCGAGGAACTCTTCTGGAACGTCGATAGTTAGGTCTTCGAAAGGCTCGTGTAGCTTGCCGTCAACGCGCTTGGTAACTACCTGCGGCTTACCTACGGTTAGCTCGTAGCCTTCGCGACGCATCTGCTCAACAAGGATGGCAAGAGCAAGCTCGCCACGGCCCTGAACTTCCCAAGCGTCAGGACGCTCGGTAGGCAGAACGCGGATAGAAACGTTACCGATTAGCTCCTTGTCAAGGCGGTCCTTGACCAAACGCGCGGTAACCTTTGCACCCTTGACGCGGCCGGCCATAGGTGAGGTGTTGATACCGATTGTCATCGAGATGGCAGGGTCATCAACAGTAATCATTGGCAGTGGGCGGATGTCGTTTAGGTCGGCAAGAGTTTCACCAATGGTGATCTCTTCGATACCGGCAACCGCAACGATGTCACCTGGGTTAGCTTCTTCGGTTGGGAAGCGCTCTAGCGCCTTGGTCTTTAGAAGTTCGGTGATCTTTACGGTCTGGGTGGTGCCATCCTGGCGAACCCAAGCAACCTGCTGACCCTTGCGAAGGGTTCCGTTGAAAATACGAAGCAACGCTAGACGACCCAAGAATGGAGATGCGTCAAGGTTGGTTACGTGAGCCTGTAGCGGAGCCTCGTCATCGTAAACCGGAGCCGGGATGTACTTCATGATTGCGCCGAATAGCGGCTCTAGGTTCTCGCCCTCAGGAAGGGTTCCGTCAGCTGGCTTCACTAGCGAGGCGATACCTGCGCGACCTGAAGCGTAAATGATCGGCAAGTCTAGGATGCCGTCGATGTCTAGGTCAGGCACTGAGTCGTGAAGGTCTGAGGCTAGACCAAGAAGAAGGTCGTGGGTCTCTTCAACAACCTCGTCGATACGAGCGTCAGGACGGTCGGTCTTGTTAACCAACAAGATAACCGGAAGCTTGGCTTCAAGTGCCTTACGAAGAACGAAGCGGGTCTGAGGCAGTGGTCCTTCAGAAGCGTCAACTAGAAGAACAACGCCGTCAACCATTGAAAGACCGCGCTCGACCTCGCCACCGAAGTCGGCGTGGCCTGGGGTGTCAATCACGTTGATGGTGATTTCCTTGCCACCTGAGTGGTCACCCTTATAGGCAATAGCGGTGTTCTTGGCGAGGATGGTAATACCCTTCTCGCGCTCGAGGTCACCAGAGTCCATTACTCGCTCGCCCACGGTTCCGTGGTCGCTGAAAGATCCGGTCTGGCGAAGCATGGCGTCGACCAGAGTGGTCTTACCGTGGTCTACGTGGGCGACAATTGCGACGTTGCGCAAGTCATCTCTGGTGGCCTTAGCCATAAGAACATCCTTTGTGAGCGCGCCAAGCAGCAATAACGTTGGCGCTTCGAAATTATTTAGGGGGTGCAGAATTGCATCTTTGAGCCCCTGCCCTTTCAGTCTAACTGAGCGGGGGCAAAAAGTGCAGGTTTACTTGGCTGCTAAGCGCGCCTCGCGGCGACGCTTTTGCTCTGCAGGGTCAGGAACCGGAACGGCTTCGATGAGACGTTGGGTGTAAGGATCCTTAGGGTTCTTGAGAATCTGGTCTCTTGGACCCTGCTCGACCAGTCGCCCGTTCTGCATCACGGCGATTCGGTGCGACAAGATGTCGACAACGGCAAGGTCGTGAGTGATGAACAAACAGGCAAACTTCAACTGCTCTTGAAGCCCCTGCAGTAGGTCGAGGAATCTCGCCTGAACAGATACGTCAAGAGCAGAGGTTGGTTCGTCAGCGATTAGCAGATCTGGGGTCAGAGCCAAAGCGCGGGCGATTCCAATGCGCTGACGCTGCCCGCCCGAAAGCTCGTGAGGGTAGCGGTTGCGGTAGCTGCGTGGTAGCTCCACCGAATCGAGTAGATCTTCGACTCGGCGGTGCAACTCATCACCCTTGGCTAGACCAGCTAGGAATATCGGCTCGCCGATGCTCTCGCCAATCGGCAAACGAGGGTTCAACGATGAGGCCGGGTCTTGGAAGACGATTCCGGTGTGGCGGCGAATAAGTGAAAGCGACTTCATGTTTGCGTTGCTGATGTCGTTTCCGGCAACCGAGATGGTGCCTTCCTTAATCGGCAACAAGCCAATCGATGCGCGACCGATGGTCGTTTTACCCGAGCCCGACTCACCGACGAGTCCGACGATTTCGCCAGGGTAAATTTCAAGACTGAAGTCCTGAACAGCCTTGAATGCTGGGGCACGACCACGCTTTGGATACTCAATGGTTACGTTTTCAAGCTTAAGAACAGGCTCAGGCTTACTGCCGGAGTCAAAGCTAAGTTCACGAACGGCTACAGAACCCAACTTTGGCACCGCCGCAAGCAAGGCCTGGGTATAAGGGTGCTTCGGGCGATTAAAGATGTTGTCTGCTGTGTCGTATTCGACGGTCAACCCATCTTTCATGACAAGAATCTGGTCTGCCATGTCGGCAACCACACCCATGTCATGGGTAATCAGTAGCACAGCAGAATTGAGCTTGTGCTTCAGGTTTCGCATCAAGTCGAGAATTTCAGCTTGAACGGTAACGTCAAGCGCCGTGGTTGGCTCGTCGGCAATCAACAAGCCCGGGTCACATGCCAGAGCCTGGGCAATCATTGCGCGCTGACGCTGACCGCCAGAAAGCTGGTGAGGGTACTTGTCTACCGAAGTTTCTGGGTCTGGAATTTCTACCAGCTTGATCAGCGCGATGGCTCGAGCGCGTGCTTCATCCGAAGAGATGTCAAAGTGAGCTCGCAGTGTTTCGATGATTTGAAAACCAATCGTGTACACGGGGTTCAAAGCGGTCATCGGTTCTTGGAAGATGTACGCCACTTCCTTGCCGCGGAACTTGCGTAGAGTTGCCGCACTGGCGCCGAGCATCTCTTCGCCCTTGATTCGAACGCTGCCGTTTACACGAGCATTTGAAGCCAATAGACCCATCAAGCCCATCGAAGACGATGATTTGCCCGATCCCGACTCGCCAACAATGGCAAGCACCTGGCCAGCCTGAATCGAATAGTTCATGTCGATAGCGGCCGGATACCATTCACCGTCGACCCAAAAGTCTAGGTTGTAGTTTTCAACCTGAAGTACGGCAGTCTGCTTGTCGTTCATTTAGATTTCCTCGCGCATCTTGAGTGCCTTTGAAGCTTGTGAGTGGAGATAATGGAACTTGTGACTACTATTCGACCTAAGGTCAGCCTTTACGCCTCGATTGGCGCTGTAATCGTAAATTTGTTGGCCATCGTTCCGGTGATTTTCACCGGAAGCTGGGTGTACCTGCCGAGCTTGATTTGCTCGCTTGCCGTGATTGATCTTGCGGTTTGGCTCTTCTTCGTCAACCCAAAGATTGCTTTCGATGAGGGTCAGGTCGTTGTAACGAACCCGCTTCGAATCTTCCGCGCAGACTGGGGTGCAATCAAGGGCTTCGAGACCAAGTTTGGCTTGGCTTTCGTTACCGAAGGCAAGAAGTTCGTTTCCTGGTCGGCTCCTGCCCCAAGCCGACGAGAAGTGCGCCGACTTACCAGAGACGACCTCAAGGGTTCTGGCCTGGAAAACTTCGAATTTGTTGAACCCGGGCTCATCCATAGTTCCGAATCGGGCAGCGCCTACTGGCAGTTTGAAGAGCTTCGAGCCAACAACACGGCACAGACAAAGAAAGTTCGACTCAGCGCAAACTGGCTGGGCCTTGCTTGTCTTATTGCCATTTTGATACTGGCTTACGTGGATTTGCATATCTAGTTCTTTTCGATTTGCTTTGCCTGAACTAGATCTTTACGGCTCAACTTGCGCTTCTGACGCGGGTCGAACGCGTCGCGCAGACCATCACCGATGAAGTTGACGCTCAATGCAATCGAAATAATGAAGAAGCCTGGCCACCAGAACAACCATGGGCTCGCCTGGAATGAGTCTTGGTACTGACTAATCAATGTTCCTAGAGACACGTCTGGCGATTGAACACCAAAGCCTACATAGCTGAGTGCGGTTTCTAGAAGAATTGCACCCGACAGCAACAAGGTCACCGAAACGATAATGACACCCATTGCGTTTGGCAAAATGTGCTTGAAAATAATGCGGCCGGCTGATGCTCCAGCAACACGGGCAGCGTCTACAAACTCTCGTTCACGAAGGGTCAGGAATTCACCGCGAACGAGGCGAGCCAATCCGGTCCAGGCGAATAAACCAAGGAATAGTGCAAGTGGGAACACACCTAGGTTTCCTAGGCGGGCGCCAATTACCGAGCCGATAATCACCGTAGGAATGGTGATGATGAGGTCAGTGAATCGCATCAAAATAGAGTCGGTTGCGCCACGGAAGTAGCCAGAGATAGCACCGATGATGGTGCCCATCAAACCGCCGATGAGGCCCACGACCAACATCACCATGATTGATTGCTGTGCTCCGCGAATAACCAAGGCGAAGTAATCGTGACCAATGGTGTCTTGGCCGAATGGGTGCGCACCTAACGAGACACCATTGCCATCGAAAGGGTTTAGGTCAAGAGTAGGCGCACCGATAAGAAGCTGGCCGCTATCGCTGTGGCTAATTGCCACCTCACTCATGTCGTTGATGGTTAGGTGCCACCAACCAGGAACAGTGATTGGCATATCTTTGTTGCCGAGGTGAATTCCACCTGCGGTAAATACAAAGAGAATGATTAGCCCAAGGTAAGCCAGCGAAATGTTGGCAGCGCGGTGCCTAAAAAAGCGCTTGCGAACAAGCTGTCCCTGGCTCAGGCCAGCGGTTTCCTTCATTTCGATTGACGTTCCGGCAGCGTTGGTTGCCGGTGAATTGTTATCAGTCATGATTACTTACCCATTCGAATGCGTGGATCAAGAGCGGAATAGGCAAGGTCTGCAAGCAGATTACCCATCACCGCCAAGAATGAAGTCAAGAAAAATACGCCCATCAAAAGGTTCAGGTCCTGAGAGCTAACAGCCTGCAAGAAGATGGTTCCCATACCCTTCCAACCGTAAATTGACTCGGTAATGAAGGCTCCACCGATAAGCCCTGATAGGTCGAAGGCGATCAGCGTGGTTAGAGGAATCATCGCATTGCGCAGCGCGTGACGAACAACAACCGTGCGCTCGGTCAAACCCTTTGCACGGGCAGTTCGGATGTAGTCCATGTTCATGACCTCAAGCAAGCTGCTTCGGGCATAGCGAACATAACCAGCAAATGAAATAAGCATGATTCCGAGAGTCGGCAAAAGGAGGTGAAGCAAAACATCGAGCAGTTGCCACCAATAGTTGTGGCTATCCATCAAGTCATTTGCCGCGCTGATTGTTGGAACCGGACGGCCGCTGATTGCATCCGAGTTTACGTATGGATTCCAGACTTGCATCAGCTTGTCGACAATCAGAAACAGGCCAGTAATGAAGGCCGTTAGACCACCGATACGACGCAATGCTGAACGGTCTTCCTTGGCCCAAAAACCAGCCGTGAACACGCCGACGACCACTGCTATTACGCCGAGAAGAGCGAGCAAACCAAGGTTTAACCAGTGGCCAGGAATCATGTTGAAAGGCACGTAAAGCACCGCGCCTAGAGCCGCAACGCTCAAAGCGGCGTTTCTAGCGATCTTGTGGTCGAAGCCCATTGTTAGACCTGCCACAACGATTCCCGCACCAGCTGAGAAAAGGAACACCAAAACGATGCCAAGCCCTGGGTTTTGGAACCAGTTCATGAGGTTCAGAAGGTTAATCAGCGCAAATAGTCCGACAGCCGCCGAACCGTAGGAGATCCAGAATCGCTTGCGCTCTCCTCCGATAAAACCGGCGATTATCAAACCGAGCGCCAGTGGAATCACAATCATGAAGGGAGTGGTTACTTGGCCATCTGCGAGAAAGTCGTTGAAACCGATTGCAAAGTACTGCTTCAAAAGAACAGCGATCCAGAAAACCGGTAGCGAAAAGAAAAGGAATGATACAAAGGTCATCGAGTAGTCAAGGCGTGAGTACTGGCGAATAGCGCTCAATACGCCAATTGAAATACCCAGGATGATGGCCAACACGGTCGCTGCCGTAACTAGTCGAAGGGTTACGGGCACCGCTGAACCGATAAGTTCAAGAACTGCTCCACCCTGTCGGGTTTTGCCGAAGTCTAGGTCGCCTACAAAAACACCTAAGACTCCCTTTAGCCAGATGAAATAGCGGGCTGGAGGCGGAACGTCAAGCTGAAGTTGGGCGGTGAGGCGAGAGATTAGGTAGGCCTTGTTTCTGGCGCTGCTCTCGGCCAGTGACGCTAACGGGTCGCCTGCAATGGCCTCCATGTTGTAGACCAGAAAGCTGGAGCCAAAAAGAATCAAAAAGCTTATGGCTATTCGCCGGCCAATGAACGCGAGCATTCTCTTTTAATCTCCATCGATCTGTGGGTTGCAGGGTTTGAAACAAAAAATAAGTCTAATAATGTTTTCAAAAAATCGGTGGCTTCGAGAAGACTCGAAGCCACCGATTTTTTTGATTTATCTAGTCAGAGACTAGAAGTGCCACTCCCAGTAGTTCCATGCGTAAGTAGGAGAGATAGGGGTTGCCTTTACTCCAACTAGGCCCTTGCTGAAAGCAGTAACCTGTGGCCACTGGTAGATCGGCAAAGTCCAGGCGTTCTGGGTGATTAGGTTCTCAGCCTGGCCCATTAGGGTACCAATCTGAGCAGGGGTTGCCTTGTTCTCTAGCTTGTGCAAAATGTTGTCTAGAGCGGTGTCGTACCAACCGGTGTGGTTGTTAGCGCCATCGCTTAGGTAGTTTGCATTTGAGCCATCCTGAGTAACGCTGTTTAGTACCCATGCGAACTCTTCAGCGTCGAACTGGTTCTCGCTTAGACGGTTGCTCCAGTTTGCAGTGGTCGCGTTGCTAACTTCGAATCCGGCGTTTGCTTCGTGCTGAACGATAACTGCGTTGTTCTCTACGCGCATCTGACGGCCCGAGCGAAGCAAGTTGATCTTCACTGGGGTGTTGGTTGCTGATGCGGTTGGGTAGTACTTCTGAACAAGCTTCAAAGCGATTGCTTCATTGGCAGTCTGCTGCGCATCTGAAGTTACGTTGAAGTTGTAGCTGTACTTCTTACCACCAATGGTGACGCTCTGAGCGGTGGTAATACCGTTCTTAGCAGTTACCGACTTGTAGTAAACCGAACCAGGAAGAGTGAAGTTCGAGTTCAGCAAGGTTGCCTTGCTGTTGAACGGCTTGAGCTGGTTGGTCATGGTCGCGTAGCGAGGGAACGCTAGCAAGAATGCTAGGCGAAGGTCCTTACCCTTTTGACCGTGGCTTGAAGCGAATGGACCGTTGTAGTCATCGGTGGTTCCTGGGCCGTTACCGGTGCGGAGGTCGATGTGCTCGTAGGTACCTGAGGTTCCACCTAGTAGGCCAATTGACTTGTTAGAGGCAAGTGACTGAAGGGTTGAGTAACCGGCAGCGCCTGGGGCACCCTGGTAAAGGTTGATGTCACCGTTCTGCAGAGCCTGAACCGAAGCGGTTCCGTCCTGAACATACTTGAAAACAATGGTCTTTACTGGGTTTACCTTGCTTAGCGGGTGACCCGAGGTGTACTTCGGGTTCTGAGTCAGAGTTACGGTCTGAGTCGAGTTGTTGTATGACTTTAGAAGGTAAGCACCGTTGCTAACAGCAATTAGAGGCTTAGCGGCTGAGTCGTACGCTGCTGAGTCAAAGTTGTAGTCGTTGGTCCAGATCTTACCGATTGCAGCTAGGCGAGTCTGTGCAGCCTTGTCACCCTTGTAAGCGTTGGTGAAGTCTGCAAGGAACTTAGCCTTGTAAGCCTTGTTAGCAGCAGCTGACTGAAGAGCGGTCTTGCCGTCTGCCATTGCCTCTAGGGTGTGAACCGGTGATGCTCCAGGACCCTGAACTTCCCAGTCAGGCTGGAACTTGCTGTAGTGCAAGGTAACTGACATGTGGTCAGCTGAAAGAGTTGGGTTACCAACGATGCTGTGGTCGTATGAGCCGCCGTAGCCACCTGAATAGAAAGCTGAACCAGCTTCTGAAGATGGGTCGCCCAAGCCGGCCTTTACTGAGTAACCGCTTGATGAGATGACGTGGCTAAGAAGTAGGTCGACTGCGTCGATCGGGGTACCGTCTGACCAGGTCTGGCCAGCCTTCACAACATACTTAACCTCAAAGTCCTTGGTGCCCTTGACGATGTCGTAGGTTCCGAAGTAAGTGTTGCGGGTCAGCTTAGGTGCGCTGTCGTAGTACCAGAATCCCTGTGAGGTCAGGTAGGCAACGTCTGCGTTGACTGCTGAGTTCTCGTCTGGGTTGGCGGTGTTTAGCGAGCTCCAGCCAAGACCGTCACCAATGATGAGGGTTGACTTTGCTGCGGCGTCTGCCGGCGCGATAGCAACCGTAGCCAGGCCGGTTAGGGCCAGGGCGGTAGCTGCTGTCAAAGCCAAGGCGCGCGATACGCGTGTTGCTTTCATACAGTTTCTCCTTTTTGGTTGGACTCCGGAACCCGATCTTGAACATAAATGAGTCAAGAAACGCGTGCGCCTTTGCCCGTGATGAAAAACACTCTACGCCCGAAAAGTAGAACAGATAACTAAAAATAGTATTTATTCTCAAAACGTAATCAGATGGCAACAATCGGACAAAGTCCGGTCTAGCCCCCGAACCCTACCCCTTCCCTGCTAGCCTTAACGAGCGCTTGTGCCCGAGCGCCTTTTGCATCGTGCAGGGGAAGCCAGTGGAAATCTGGCGCTGACCCGCAACCGTGACTCGAGTGATTCAGATCAATCGACAGCCGGAATGCCTGCCGAACTCGCAAAGGACTCCTATTTACCGTCGAGGTCTACGGTCGGGGTCGAACGGTGTCATACCCTTCGTCTTCGCACTCAGATCGCTTTATGCGAAAGGCTCCAAATTGTTTGGACCAAAAACTGGGTTGCGAGTGTCAGCTGCTCTATTAATTGCGGCTTTCGCTTCAATTCACTCCATACCGCCGGTCAGCGCGGCTGGCAACGAATACGCCAGCTCACTCAAATTTCTCACAGATAAATTTGTCGCCGGTAAAACCATCGATGGCTTCTCCGCAGGAACCCCCGATTACGGCTTCACGCTCGAGGCTATTCTTCAGCGCAAAGCTGCTGGTCAAAAACTAATCAATCAAATGACAACAGTTCGGGCAACCCTTGCCGACACTACGGTGCTTTCGAAATCAATTGTCTATAACTACGCCTATGCTTCTGAGTTATCGGGCTTGCCAGGCGCGACCAAAACCATTAGACCCGGGCTTGCCGGCAAATTTCTATTTGTTAGTGCAGCAATCGGGGTGCCGAACGCTCCTCTGCGAAATTCAGTTGTGGCCGACCTGAAGAGGGCTATTGCAAGCAACGGGTTGATCGCGTCGGCAGCCGGCAATACTTTCGACTATGCCTGGGCGATACTTGGCTTGGCTTCGAACAACCAACCTAAGTTGGCCAACATCGTTGCACTCAAGTTGGCTTCATTAGAGCGACCTGACGGCGGTTTTGGCACCGATCAAACCGGTGACACTCTCAAGAGTTCAGCAGATGCCACCGGAATTGCGCTTCAAGCGCTGTCGTTGGCGAAAAGAACCGCCAGCAAGTCGCAGCAATCTGCAGAGCAAAAAGCAATAGTTGGCGCGAGTGCCTATCTGCGAGCAACCTGGGTTGGTGCCGATCACTGGGAAGCCTGGGGTGATGTTGATGTCAATGGAACCGCCTATGCAGCCATGGGCCTCAAGGCCGCCGGGGGGAATATTTCGACCATCCAATCGTGGTTGAAAACTCGCGTCGCTCCAAACGGCGGTTTGACAACGCCTTGGTCTAATGGCGCCGGCGACGTTTTTGCCACCGCCCAAGGCCTCACCCCGCTGTTGGGTCTTAGCTACCTAAACCTTTTGCAGAAGTAAGTCGTGCGCAATTCGCTAAGGGTCGCGCTGATCGGCCTAATTGCCCTTGTAGCCGTTGGTTGGTTTTTCGCGAACAGTAAAGCTCCTACAGCCAACCCCTCAATTCAGACACCGGTTCAAGATGCGAAGTCCGTGACCCTCGTGGTTGATTTCGGCAAAGCTTCGGGTAAGCCGGTGCAGAGTTTCGATTTGCAGAATGTGAAAAGTAACGCCACCGGCTGGGACCTCTTTGCCCTGGCCAATTTGAACGTTCAAGGAACCCAGCAGTTTCCGGCCGGCTTCGTATGCAGAATCGAAGGCTGGCCGACCGAAACCTCTCAGGATTGCGCCGACACACCTGCTTATAGCGAAGGGCACTGGGCTTACTACGTCACAAGCATTCAACTTGGCGGCGGGTGGCTCCTAAGTGGCCAAGGCGCTGCAACGCACATCCCAGATTGCGCGGCCTACGAAGGTTGGGCTTGGGTAGCGGCCGGGCAAGAGAGTGTGGCACCGCGATTCGATGTGCAACCAAGAGGCTGTAAGTAGTGAGGCATCTCAAGGCGAATCAATTCAGCCCAGGCGCCCTTTGGCTGCTAGGGCTCGCTTTCGCTGTGGTCTCAGGGTTAACTTCGAGCATTGCCACTCTCTTGATTTTGCACTTCATCCTGGTCGGCATAATTTTGCTAGCCCGCGACGAAGCGCCCTGGGCGCAGTCGCTGAGGTTTTACCTAATCACCGGCTTATTAGTAATCGCAATCCGAGTGGTTTTTCGCATCGTCTTCAACTTCAACACGAACACGGATGTTTGGTTGCAGCTACCCAACCTCGAATTACATTTTGGCGACCTGGGCACTTTGCAACTGCTAGGGAATGTGAGCCAAACCGCACTGATTTTTGCATTGCGCGATGGTTTGAGAATGTCGGCAATCATATTGAGCATCGGCATGGCCAACACCCTGGCCAACCCTCGCCGTTTGCTAAAGAACACACCGGGGGCGCTTTATGAGGTGGCGTCAGCCTTTGTTATTGCACTGAACCTGGCACCTCAACTGATCGCAAGCGCCAAGCGAATTCGTGAGGCCCAAAAATTGCGCGGCCACGGTAGGCAAGCTCCAAGACTCGGTCGGCTCATTGTTCCGGTTCTCGAAGACACACTTGAGCGATCGATGACTCTGGCAGCAAGCATGGATGCCCGGGGGTTCGGCAGACAGGGCAACATGACGGCCTGGCAACGCTTTGCAGCTAGAAGTTCATCGTTGATTTCGGTTTTTGCGCTTTCTATCGGCTCGTACCTACTGCTCACCACGGCTAACGCTTGGGCAACCGGCACCTGCTTTGCCATCGGGCTTGCCGGCATCGCCGCAACGCTCAAAATTTCGAGCGTGAAACACGTAAAAACCAGGTTTCTGACACATCCGTGGCGCCATCGCGACTCGGTCTTAGTCGCTTTGTCGTTTGCCTTAATGACAACCGGAATTCTTGGCGGGCTCGGATGATCAAGATCGATAACCTGACCTTTTCGTATGCAGCCGAAGACAGTGCGGTTCTAAAGAGAGTCAATCTCGAGATTGGAAAGGGAGATTTTCTTCTTGTCACGGGCCCTACCGGAAGCGGCAAAAGCACACTTCTCAAGACTCTGATTGGGCTCGCACCAAACTTCACCGGAGGCACGCTCAAAGGGTCGATAAAGATCAATGGCGAAGAAACAACCGGTTTGAAACCGCACGAATTGGCTCATCAAGTCGGCTATGTGAATCAGCAACCCGAGGGAGCATTTGCGACAGATACCGTTGAAGAAGAGCTCGCTTACGGAATGGAACAACTCGGGTTCTCCCCCGCCCTAATGCGCGAGCGGATCAACTGGGTTGCTGAAACACTTGGCCTCACAGGGTTACTGAAACGCCCTCTTCAAAACTTGTCTGGCGGGCAACAGCAACGTGTTGCCATTGGTGCGGCAATCGCTGCAGGCCAAAAGATTCTGTTGCTCGATGAACCAACCTCTGCGCTTGACGGCGATGGGGCCCTGGGAATTCTCGGACTTCTATCAACCCTTGCTCGAACCCAGGGGTTCACCGTGCTTCTGAGTGAACACCGCACCTCGCGCGTTCTTCCCTTTGTCGATGGGGTTATTGCCTTGGATATCGACGGCTCGCTTGCCAGAATCAATGTTGCCGATTTCGCCGAATCTGCCTCGCAGGCCCGAAGAATTGAACAAGCCCGAGATCGACACAATGCGGCTAGCGAAACAGTAATTTCCGCAAGAGGTTTGACTCAAACATATTCGAGTGTCAGAGTGCTTCACCCAACCGACCTAGATGTAAAGTCGGGCACCCTGACGGCGATCACTGGCGAAAACGGCTCAGGCAAGACCAGCTTGCTTTGGTGTCTGCTGCGGGAGGCTTGGAGCCAAGCCGTGCCTGTCTCCATGGTTCCGCAGAACGCAGCCGACCTACTGTATGCGCCATCAATCTCAGCAGAATTTGCCCAAGCACAAGAATCAGCGGAGCGTTCAGCCCTGAGAGCACCTGCACTTCTAGAACAGTTAGTCGGGCGCATCGACCCGGCGACGCACCCGAGAGACCTATCTGCTGGTCAGCAGCTTGCATTGGCAATTGCGATTCAGTTGTCGCAGGGTGCCAGTCTGATCATCCTGGATGAACCGACGCGCGGGCTCGACAAGGCAGCCAAGAACGCGCTTGTGGAAATTTTTGATTCCATTCGCAATCAAGGTAGCGCGATAGTCATGGCCACTCACGACCTCGAATTCGCCGCCCAAGTCTCTGAAGTTGAAATTGAACTTTGCGAGGGGCGAATTGTTGAAAACTAACCTCGGTTCATTCTTTACTGTCGGCATCGCAAGCAGCGCGTCAGTTCTCATTTTTCTGTGGCCGCTGATAATTTCACAGCCCAGCCAGTCAGCCCTTGCCCAGGGTACTTTCATTGCTCTGATGCCGCTGCTGCTTGCCGTGCTACTGGTTGAATTTGGCTCGGGCAAGTTGGGGGCAAGGCAACTTGCAGTTTTGGGCCTCCTAATCGCACTAAATTCAGTGATTCGACTTCTTGGCGCTGGTGTTTCTGGGATTGAAACGGCGTTCTTCCTGATTATTCTCGGTGCCTATGTGTTTGGTTCGGGTTTCGGCTTCATCCTTGGCGCTGGGTCACTATTGGTTTCGGCGCTACTCGGCGCAGGTGTGGGGCCCTGGCTACCCTTTCAGATGATGGCGGCCGGCTTGGTTGGCATTGGGGCCGGAGCACTTCGCAGATTCACATCGACGAAGCCCTCGAGCAGATTAGAGATAGCGCTCTTGGCCACTTATGGAGTTATCGCGAGTTTTGCCTATGGTGCATTGATGACAATGTGGAACTGGCCGTATCTTGCCGGTGCCTCAAGCAGCGTCTCCTACCTTTTAGGTGCTCCACTTTCCGAAAATCTGGCTCGCTTTTTCAAGTATGAAATCTTCACCGGTGGATTGCTCTGGGATGCCGGCCGAGCTGCAACGACGGCCCTTGTGATTGCCGTGACCGGAAAAGCCATTCTTTCCACACTCCGCAGAGCTTCCAACAAAGCAAACTTTGTAAAGTAGCCCTTTACTAGGGTTATCACTAAGATTGGGCTAGGTTATAAATCGAAAGGAGACCGCAATGGAAATCACCGCTAGTGCCGAACGCCAGGCTGATGGTTGGCTCATTGCTGTTCCTGAGCTCGATAACTTTCGCACCACTGCAAAGCGCCTAGATAAGGCAACCGAGCAAATCAAGCTAATGGCCGAAAAGGCAACTGGCGAGTCAAAGTGCGACATCGTGGTGAAGGTCGAGGCTGTGATGCCCGGCATCATTTGCGACATCGAGTCTGCTCAGACAAAGATGCGCGAAGCCACCCGCCTTCAAGAAGAGGCTTCCAACGAGATTCGCGACGTGGTCGGCCGCATGCGCGACCAAGGTTTGACGATGCGTGACATCGCGGTTCTGCTAGGCGTGACTCCACAGCGTGTTGCACAGTTAGCGCCATGCACCGAAGCGATGTCGAGTAACTAAACTCTCCAAGTCGGCAAACGCCAACTGAAAATAACCGCCATTGCTCGCAGGGCCGTAATGACCACTGCACCCAGCGCCACAGCCCAGAATGAACTCCACTGAAGAGCGTTAGCGGCAACTACCAACCAGCCCCCAGCAAAAGCGATAACCGCGTATGGCTGGTGATCGTTGAAGGCGCGAGGAATCTCGTTAACTACCACATCGCGCAGAACACCACCGAAGACTGGGGTGATGACGCCCATAACTACGGCAATAATTGGTGACACTCCTGCGGTGATTGCAATCTGGGTGCCGCCAGCGGCAAAAATGCCTAGCCCGATTGCGTCAGGCCACTGCATCGACCGTTCGGTCAATTCGATGTGCCTTGCTCTCATAAAGAACAGCGCTAAAGCGCACATGACCAGGATGACCCAAATCCAAACTTCATTCTGAACCCAGAAGAATGGTCGACGGTCCAACAGGATGTCACGCAGGGTTCCACCACCGAACGCTGCCAAAGATGTGACGATGGCCATGCCGACAATGTCGAGCTTCTTTCGAGCTGCCTCAATAAGGCCCGATAACGCAAACGCTAAGGTTCCGATAATTTCGAAAGCTTGGGTTCCATAGGTTACAAGCCATTCACCGAGGGTCTGATTCATAGGCTCAATTGTGCCAGTGAAACTACGCGACCACTTCGGCCCGGCAAAGCTTCGTTGAAATTATCGTTCTGCTCTTCGACAACCGCTTGGGCGTCGACCTTGTGGCCACCCCATTCATAGCTGCTGGTTGTGTGAGCGTCTCCAATGAGCGTGACGTCGTAGCCCTTTGCCAGAGCGTCGTGCGAGGTGTGACGAATGCAGTTGTTAGTTTGAGCGCCGCAGACAACAAGGTGTGAAACGTTTAGCTTGGCCAAAACTTCTTCGAGGTTGGTTGCTTCAAATGAGCTTCGATAAGTCTTGCGAACCATCGCTTCGTCATTGAGCGGAATCAACTCCGAGACTATTTGCCACGCATCCGAGCCGATTTCTAACTCTTCGTCTGAGTGCTGAACCCAAACCACAGGAACGCTGGCTGCGCGAGCCTTGGCAACAGCCTGTTCGATGTTGGCGATTACCTCGGCGCGACGAAACGCGTCGGCAACCACGCCGTTCTGAACATCGACAACTATAAGTGCGGTCTTATCGCGACCAGTGAGGGTGCTCAATGCCAAACCACGTATTACTTGACTGGCTCGCCGTACTGGTTTGCACCAGGCTGACTGTCTTTGACCAACTGGATTAGAAGCAAGATCCAGCCAACGATAGGCAATAGAACGAAGAAGAACCAGCCGCCCGACTTATTGACGTCGTGAAGACGGCGCCAAGTAATAGCAAGGGTCGGCAAGAAGGTAGCGAGTGACCAAAGGCTTGAGAGGGGCGAGTTCTGATCGACAATAAAGTCGCCCATAGTTTCTCGGTGACCTGGGGCAATGATTGAAATGGCCGCGCTTACCAGAGCGGTGAACAGCGCGGCGTACCAAAACTCGCTGCGACGGGCGCGGCCCTTGAAGGTCACGTAGTTCTTGAAATAGCTTTTGATTGCATCGATGAAAGTCATAATCAGCTCCTTGGCTCAACGATAACACCGCCAGAAAACAAAAAACCCACCATTTCTGGTGGGCTGTTTGTTATGGGATGACTCGTTGGCTTGTTCCTTGCGGAACCGCCCTGAGTGGAGATGGG
>CANGGK010000011.1 GCA_947453475.1 Microbacteriaceae bacterium | reverse complement strand
TCGTGAGAAGGAACTGGGATTTCGTGCACCCCCTCGGACTTGAACCGAGAACCCACTGATTAAGAGTCAGTTGCTCTGCCGATTGAGCTAGAGGTGCGTGCCACGGAGAACCGCAACGAGAGAAAAGCCTAGCATATTCGCCTAGACTCTTAAACATGTCAGATGGAGAAAAGTTAGTTGCCGGAGTAAAAGCTCCAAACTTCGAGATTCTCGACCAAGACGGCAAAAGCGTTTCGCTAGCCGACTTCAAGGGCCAGAAAGTCATCGTGTACTTCTACCCTGCCGCGTCTACCCCGGGTTGCACCAAGGAAGCCTGCGACTTCAACGACAACCTAAACCCGCTCAAGGCGGCCGGCTACACGGTGCTCGGCATCTCGCCAGACCCGATTGCCAAGCTCAAGAAATTCGAAGCGGAGCAAGACCTGAACTTCCCGCTGCTTAGCGACCCAAACCTAGAGGTACACAAGGCCTTCGGCGCTTATGGGACCAAGAGTCTTTACGGCCGCGTCTACCAGGGCGTTCTGCGATCAACCTTTGCGGTTGACGAACAGGGCATCATCCAGCTTGCGCTTTACAACGTAAAGGCCACCGGCCACGTTGCAATGGTTCGCAAACTGCTCGACATTTAGTCGCTCGGAATTTCACCCTGAGTCGCGTCGAAAACCGACTTGGTAAATAGCAAGGCAATCACGGCAACCGAGGGCAGAATCAAGCCAACGCCAATGACCGGGTTCGCAAATTCCCCAGTAAAACTTCCCCAGGCAACGGTCAACTGAACCAACTGCCAGAAGATTGCTCCGTTACGCGCCCAGCGGCGCCCGCCCCAAAGCGACTTGATTACAAAGGCCAGCCAAACCGCAAGGATGAGCCCAAGGGCGGCCAGAGCCAACATGGTGGGCAAACTCTTCACTTCGCCGGCGACAGTTGCCACCACATAGGTGACCACGATGGCGACCAAGACACAAAACTCGACGCCAAGAATTGCCAAAATAGCCTTTAGGGCACTTGGGCGGCCTGACTTTTCTGCCATTTTGGAACACATCCTAGGTTTTGTCTGCCGATTTTGGGTCTTGCCAAACCGGCCAGTCTGTGAAACGATTTTCTCAGGAAAGTTCGCGGTAAATCGCTCTTTTGAGTGAATCGCCCATCCGAAGAAAATCTTTTTCAGATGTGTTTCTACTGTGCCACACGGCACGAGCCCACGGGCTCACCGAACCGCCAAGACAAAGGAAAAACAGCACATATGGACATGCAGTGGCTGAACGAAGCTCGATGCCTCACCGAAGACCCAGAGCTTTTCTTCCCTGTCGGAAACACCGGCCCAGCTGTTGACCAGATTGATCAGGCAAAGTCTGTTTGTCGCGAGTGCGGAGTCTCGACTCACTGCCTCGAATATGCAATCAAAGAGAACCAGGACACCGGAGTTTGGGGTGGCCTAAGCGAAGACGAGCGCAAGTCGCTAAAGCGCAAGTATGCTCGTGCCCGCCGCGCAAGCTAAATAGATTTCTTGAAGACCCTCGCTTCGGCGGGGGTTTTCTTTTTACAGCGGCAGAGCGATGGCTACGCGAGTGCCACCCTCGTGTGGCGATGACCAGTGGATGGTGCCACGAAGTTCACCTTCGATTAGCGTGCGGATAATTTGAGTTCCCAAACCGGCGCCAACCTTACCGTCGGTCAGCCCCTTGCCGTTATCCGAGACAGTAATCAAGAGCTGCTTTTGCTTACGTTCGGCGTTGACCGCCACAACGCCGCTTCGATCGGCGAGGCCGTGTTCGACTGCATTTGTAACAATCTCGGTTAGCGCAACTGCCAACGGGGTTGCCATGTCGCTCTTGAGTTGCCCAAACTTGCCGTCTATTAGGGTTCGAACCGAGGTACCAATGCTAGACGCGACCTCGCTGGCCAACATGAGCACGCGGTCAAAGACCTCATCAAAGTTCACATCCTGGTTCAAGCCCTCTGAGAGCGTGTCGTGCACGAGTGCGATGGCCGAGACACGACGCATCGCCTGATTGAGCGATTCCTTAGCCTCTTCGCTTGTGCTGCGGCGAGCTTGAATTCGAAGGAGGCTTGCCACGGTTTGAAGATTGTTTTTCACTCGGTGATGAATCTCACGGATGGTGGCGTCTTTGGTAATTAGTTCGCGCTCTTGACGGCGCAACTCGGTGACATCGCGGCAGAGCACAATTGCTCCCGTTCGATGGCCACCCTGGCGAAGCGGAATGGCTCGAACTGTGAGAGTGATGCTGGTCGATTCCATGTCGGTGCGCCAAGGTGCACGACCGTTGAGAACCAAAGGCAAAGATTCATCGATGTTCATTCTCGACTTCAAAATTGGTGCCGCAGCAATGGCCAGCGCCTGCCCCTCGAGTTCGCCCTTGATTCCGAGACGGTTGAAAGCCGAAAGGCCATTCGGGCTGGCAAATTCGACAACACCGTCAACATCAAGACGCAAGAGACCATCGTTAGCGCGAGGAGCACCGCGCCTAGGGCCGGTTGAGTTCGAATAGTCCGGGTAGGAGCCATCGGCCATCATGTCGAGCAAGTAGTTGCCGCAACTTAGGTAGTTCAACTGAAGTTTGTTTGGAGCCTTGGCTTCGGCCAGGTTGGTGTGCCGCGTTACGACGGCAATCGGAGTTTCGAATATCTCATCAGATTTACTCGAGACTCGACGGCGCACAGGAATGGCGCTGAATCTTGTAAGCAAACCGTCATATGTATCCGGTGCACCAAGGTGCTGCGAGAGACCCGTGCTGAAAGCTTTTCCAATTGCCCCGGCCCATTCCTTGCGAACTGGCTCCCCCGAAATATCCCGATAAAAGATTGTCGCTGCACTTGATGGGCGCGCATGGCCTGCGGCGACGAAAGAACCATTGCTGGTCGGAATCCATAAAACTAGGTCGGCAAAGGCAAGGTCGGCTACCAACTGCCAGTCTGAAAGCAGGAGGTGCAGCCATTCGATATCGGCATTGCTGCCCTTACCGTGCTTTTTGTAGAGATCGCTAAGTGTCGACACCTAAACGAGTTTAGCCACGCGCAACGCATCAGGTAGGGCTTGGGCTGCAAAGTTGATTCGAGCGAACTGCGCGATTGCCTGTCTGGCCTTAGATGACCGTTTGATCATCGCCAACGGAACCGCCTCGAGCAAGGCACGGTCACAACCCTCGGCATCGAGAGGGACGAACGAATCTACCTCGCGTCTGCACAACTGCAGGACTGCATCTTCAATCTGATTCTTCGCTTTTGGGCCAAGAGCTGTGACCCTAAATCTATTGGCAAGCAATAACGGTTCTTCCGTTAGGGTCGTCAATTGCTCATAGGCGTCCACAAGGCGCCCTACACCAACAGTGTCAGCAGAAAAGGTCGCGATGGTCTTGGTGGCCACCTGAAGCGCTGCCAGAGTGGCACTGTTTCGATCTATGGCTCCGCCAATCTGACGAATTGACCCCTCTAGCGTCGAGGCCACATCCAAGACCACAAAATCAAAGAAGGTCATTGCGATTTCTACCAGAGCCTTGGTCTTCGCATCTGTGACTTCGGGCCATCGCGAAACCGAACCAAGCCCACACAAAACCGTGAGACTACCTTTTCCAGTGTCGAAACTCGTTGATAAGCGGTTGATTTGACTCTCATCTAACCGACCTTGGCCAACCAGTCGCATGGCTGCGGCTAACCCTGGCTGGCGATCGGTCAGCCCAAAGTGATCGGCTATCGACGGGGCGTATGTGTCTAAATCAATCAACAGCACCCGATGGCCTTCGAGAGCCAGTTCGCTCGCCAGATTTACGGCAATTGTGGTCTTACCCGGAGAGCCAGCGGGGCCCCACACGCAAATCGATGTCGCTGACTGGGCTTCTTTTTGTGGTTCTGGCCGCTTGAATAGATCAATCATTGCCGAGGTTTCGCTGCAGCACCATCGAAAGAGCATCTTTAGAAGCGATGGCATCAAGAATCTGTGAAACCGACGCTGCAGGAACCAATATTTGAACTCTTTGAGCCTGCTCCGAGAGCATTCCGGTTGGTTCTGTGATGGCCACAATCTCGGCGCCTAAAACCAGCTTGACCGGAAGCGCAAATCTTCGATTCTCAGTAGATCGAGAAACCCAAACATCAACGGCATCTCCGGGTTTTACCGATGCCGGAAGCGGCATAGTCGAACTTATGACAACGGGCTCGCGCGCATCAATGATGCTCGTTGCAATGGATGCTCGAGCAATCAACTGCCCCGACTCAACCGCAGTTAGCAGATAACTTTGCGAGCCGATTTGCCCGGGGCGCAAATAAAGATCGCCCGAGCCAGACAGATTCATCCTGGCAACTCGAAAGTTACTCGCGGTGAGGGGCGAGCCGCTTGCGGCTGACTTGGAGGCAACTAGAAACTCCTCGGTGTGATTGTTTGACTCAACGGTCAGCCAAACTCCGGCTATCGAGACAGCAACAAGGCAGAGGCCCAGAACAAGGTTTCGCCTGCGCAAGCGCAGTGGCATTTTCAGGTTTGCGATCTTCATGCGCCCATGTTGCTGCTCGCTATTGGAATGCGCCGAAGTTCTCCACAGAATCGATGTGCAGCGTCTCGATGCTGGTTAGGGGAATTCCAACTGGATCAACTGCCCCCAATACCTCTAGCAACAGCACTCCCCCGTGCAAACCGTGCAGGATTCCCTTTTTGATGCTCGGATTGCGCACCGTTAGCCACGAAACAGCTAGCGGTAACGGAAACTGCTCAAGAAAAGTCGGTGCCGAGTGTTCGATTAGCCGCACTGGTGGTAGGTCGATGTTCTTCAGACTTCGAAAACCCAAACGATCGACAGCACCAAAAGGAATCAGCCTCCAATCGTTGCCACCTAGGGCCATGCCCGCGACAAAGTCCTCGCCTAAGATTGCCGCGACCAAATCTACGTAGCCACCCTTCGGCCAAAAGACACGCACTAGGTTGCTTTTTCGAAGTGGACCAACGACTTGGGAGGCTTCGATTTCGGCGTCGAATTGCGCTTCGAAATCTTCAAAGAATTTATCTAGTTCCATTCATGCATTTTCTTACACTACAATTCATAAACAGGGGTTATCCACAGTTTTCACAGATAATCTTTACAGGGACAAATTTGGACAATATCGTGAAAAGTCCTCCTTGGACGGGGGAGAAAGTGCGGGGGAAATGTCGGAAGAAAAATCAAACCAAGGTAGTAACAAGAAAGACAAGAAAGATAAAAATCTGAAAGGCGATGCCGAGTCGAGCGCGGTTGAGGGCGAGAGCCCAGATATTAGCGGGCAACGTCAAACAAGGCCGACCAAGCCTGGTCGACGAGTTCGCAACCCGATTGAGTCAGAGGAATACTTCGGCGTTCAATACAGCCGAACCAGCGAACTTCCCGACCCGGTTGAAAGCTTGAAGGCATTGGCTACGGGGGTAGTGGAGGTTATTGCCGGCACTAGACAAGTTGATCAACTGGCGCGCTGGCTAACCGACGATGTTTACCAACGCCTGCAATTTCGAGCCCGTCGAGCAGAGGCGCAAAGAGTCGAACAAGGCGTGAAGGCGCACTACCAAAACCTCAGTGTTGGCGGCCTAAGAACCAGTTCTCCGCGTGACGGCGTGATCGAATCGGTGATTCTACTTAGTTCAAAGTCGAGAACCCGAGCGGTAACGATTCGCCTCGAAGGCATAAATGCCCGCTGGCGGGCAACCTCGGTTTCGGTGCTCTAAGGATTAGCTGCGGAAGAAAGAGCTGCCCTGGCCGCCCGACTCAGGTTTCTGAGTTGGCGCGGCTGGGGTTTCTTCTTGCGCACCAACACCATGAACCTCTGTCGAGCCATCTTCTGACGGCGCCGAGTAAGTCAGTTGAGCCTGGTCTACAACCTGAGTCGGTGCAGCTTGAACTTCAACCTCTAGGTTGAACAAGAAGCCAATCGACTCTTCCTTGATAGCGCCCATCATCTGCTGGAACATGTCGTATCCCTCGCGCTGGTATTCAACCAGAGGGTCACGCTGTGCCATCGCACGAAGGCCAATGCCTTCCTTCAGATAGTCCATCTCATAAAGGTGATCGCGCCACTTACGGTCGAGCACCGAAAGAACCACATTTCGCTCAAGTTCGCGCATTGCCTCTGAAGTCAGTGACTCTTCACGCTTCTCGTAGGCAATTCGCGCATCGCTGGTGAGCTCACGAGTCAACCAAGCCTTGGTTAGCTTCGAACGGTTTCCCGCTTCGACCAAAACCTCTTGGATGGATAGGCCAACCGGATAGATGGTGCCAAGTTCTGCCCATAAGGCTTCGAGGTCCCAGTCAGAACCAGAGGTGTCTGAGATGTGACTGTCAATGATGGCTGAGATCACGTCGCCGAGGAAGCCTTCGGTGCGCGCCTTGATGTCGTCACCTTCAAGGATGTGGCGGCGGTCGCTATAGATAGCCTCGCGCTGACGGTTCAAAACGTCGTCATACTTCAAAACGTTCTTGCGAATCTCGGCGTTGCGGCCTTCGACCTGACTCTGCGCGCTTTGAATCGCACGGCTAACGATCTTTGACTCGATAGCAGTCTCGTCAGGCACGCCAGGTCGGTTCATCAATGCGCTGGCTGCGCCAGAGTTGAACAAACGCATAAGGTCATCGGTGAGTGAAAGGTAGAAACGTGATTCACCCTTATCGCCCTGACGACCCGCGCGACCACGAAGCTGGTTGTCGATGCGACGTGACTCGTGACGCTCGGTTCCGAGAACGTAGAGGCCACCTACTTCGAGAACCTTCTCTGCCTCAATGGCAACCTCAGCTTTGATTCTTTCAAATTCAGACTGCCAAGCTGCCTCGTAGGCTTCTGGGTTTTCTTCGCTGTTCAAGCCGCGCTTGGCAAGTGCATCCACCGTCAAGAACTCGGCGTTTCCACCAAGCATGATGTCGGTACCGCGACCAGCCATGTTGGTGGCAACGGTTACGGCACCGTGGCGACCAGCCTGAGCCACAATCGCGGCTTCGCGAGCGTGGTTCTTGGCGTTCAAAACTTCGTGGCGCACGCCGGCCTTAGCCAATAGACGTGAAAGGTATTCGCTCTTCTCAACGCTGGTGGTACCAACCAATACTGGTTGGCCAGCCTGATGTCGGGCAGCGATGTCTTTTACGACCTCGTTGAACTTGACTTCTTCGTTCTTGTAGATGAGGTCTGACTGGTCGATGCGAACCATTGGCTTATTGGTTGGGATTGGCACGACGCCCAAACCATAGGTGCTCATGAATTCGCCTGCTTCGGTTTCGGCGGTACCGGTCATGCCCGAAAGCTTGTTGTAGAGGCGGAAGTAGTTCTGCAGGGTAACCGTAGCCAAGGTCTGGTTTTCAGCCTTTACGTCTACGCCTTCCTTAGCTTCGATCGCCTGGTGAATACCCTCGTTGTAACGACGACCAGCAAGGATGCGGCCGGTGTGCTCGTCAACAATCAACACTTCGCCATCCATGACGACGTAGTCCTTGTCGCGCTTGAACAATGCCTTCGCGCGAATTGAGTTGTTTAGGAACGAAATAAGCGGTGTGTTGGCCGACTCGTAAAGGTTGCTAATGCCTAGATAGTCTTCGACCTTTTCGATGCCTGGTTCGAGAATGCCAATGGTGCGCTTCTTCTCGTCAACTTCGTAATCAATTACAGGTTGTAGGCGCTCGGCAATTTTGGCGAATTCAACGAACCAACGGTTGGCGTCGCCAGAGGCTGGGCCAGAGATGATTAGCGGGGTGCGAGCCTCGTCGATAAGAATCGAGTCAACCTCATCGACCACGGCAAAGAAGTGACCGCGCTGAACCAACTCAGACTGGCTCCAGGTCATGTTGTCGCGAAGGTAGTCGAAACCAAACTCGTTGTTGGTTCCATAGGTAATGTCGGCAAGGTACTGCTCGCGGCGAACAGCTGGGTCCTGACCCGAAATGATGCAACCGGTGGTCATGCCAAGGGTGCGGAATACGCGACCCATCAATTCGCTCTGGTATCCGGCAAGGAAGTCGTTTACCGTGACCACGTGCACTCCGCGGCCAGCAATTGCGTTTAGGTAGGCCGGAAGCGTAGCAACCAAGGTCTTACCTTCACCGGTGCGCATCTCGGCGATGTTGCCCAGGTGAAGAGCAGCGCCACCCATGAGCTGTACATCGAAGTGGCGCATGCCAAGGGTGCGCTTTGAGGCTTCACGAACCGCTGCAAATGCTTCAGGAAGCAGGTCATCTAGGCTCTCGCCGGCTGCGTAACGTTCACGCAAGACGGTGGTCTCGTTCTGAAGTTCTTCATCGCTGAGCGCGCTGAAGTTATCTTCGAGTGCGTTGATCGCGACGGCATAGTTGCGAAGCTTCGCAAGGATTCTGCCCTCGCCTGCGCGCAGTAGTTTGTCGATGATGTTAGCCAAGATATTGCTCCAAACCGGTTGTGTTGGTCTTCTACCAATCTTAGACGAAGGGCCCAGCCGCATCGCGGCTGAGCCCTTCGTTCGCTTATAGGCGAATCAAGCCAAAACGGCCTAAGAAAGCGTCAATACGCCGTAGTTCCAACCCTTGCGACGGTAAACCACAGATGGTTTTCCGGTATCTGCGTTGTGGAAAAGGTAGAAGTCGTGACCGACGAGCTCCATGTGGTACAGGGCATCGTCAACCGACATCGGGTTGCCGGCAAATTCCTTGTGGCGAATAACCACTGGGCTTTCGCCTAAATCGGGCGCCACTTCAAGCGATTCTTGCTCTGCTTTGCCAAGCAGCACGTCGGCGTCAACCGCATGAATATCAAGCGACGCAAAGTCGGTTGCGGTCAATTCGCTGACACCAATTGAGCCGTGAGCACCGTGATGCACCTTGCGGCGATCTGCGGCGCGGCGTAGGCGCTCGGAAAGTTTGCCGAATGCGATGTCAAATGCCGAGAATTTGTCGCCTGCCTGAGCTTCAGCCCGAACGATGTGCCCCGGTTCGATAACGGTGAGTTCAACCTGATCTTCTGGGCCGGAGGTTCGACTGTGATCATGTCGCGTCACTTTTATTTCGAGTGACTGAACTTTGTGGGCCAACTGCTCGACTTTGTGTGCGCGCTCAGCGACATAGTCGCGAAAGCGGTCGGAGACACTGAGATTGCGAGCGGTGATGTTGATTTCCATGATTACCTCCAGTTCAGGCGCCTTTGCCTGTGACACAAAAGGTATACCCATTTTCAAGTTTTGGTGTGCGTTTTCAGCAGAGTCTCAGAAAATACGAGGAAACCGACTACTTCGGCACCCGCTTCGACTAGCGCCCTCGATGCTTCCACGAGGGTCGCACCGGTGGTTACCACGTCATCAAAAAGTAAGACGCGGCGGCCAGCCACCAAAGGTTTAGCCGCCATCGAATGAACTAGGTTGCGCTCTCGCTCTTCGCGATCTAACCCCGCTTGGTCGGAAACCACTCTCTTGAAACTGAGGGCGCCAGTAACCTGCAGCGGTTTTCCGGCCAGACGATTAGCGCTCGTGGCAATAATTTTGGCGGGTAGGTAGCCGCGTTTTATGAAATTTGCTTTCGCGCTCGGAACCGGAACTAAAAGAGTCTTCTGAGAATAGCTTGCCGAGACCTCACCGATCACCCGCAGGCCAACCGTAACTTCTTGGGCAATGTATTGAACGAGTGATGTTTGACCTTGCTCTTTGAAGGCTTTCAAGATCGCGGTTTCAACCTCGCCATAATTCGTGGCAGCCCATCCGGGCACCGAAAACCGATCGACAGCGTGATTGGCGCGAACCAGCCTCGGCCGACAATTCATGCAGAGCGGTGAGCCGGTTTTTGCGCACAAGACGCATTTCGTAGGCAATAACAGGTCGAGTAGTTCATCAAAGGTATTCACCCATCGAGGGTGACAGGTTGGCCCGCCAAGTCAGGTCTCGAGTTCGAGTTTGTGGAAAGTTGCCCTAGCTAGTTGGCAAAGTGGAACGCACGCACGTCGCTGGCTACGTTTGACCACGAAGTGTTCCGGTAGGCATACAGGTTGCCTTGGGCATCAACCGCATAAACCGATGAATCACTGGTGCGAGCCTCGAGCGTGCGGGCGCTTTCAAGGGCACCGATGTCTCGAGCGGTGCCACCAATGGTGTAAAAACTCGCACCTACTGAGTTATCGCTCAACAGGTGAAGCACGGCAACCGTGTTTTCGTCAGACCACGAAATTGATCTTGGCGCTTCAGCAGCGCCAACCACCTCAATAGGGTTACCGATGGCAATCGGAATGCCCGAAGCGTCTCTGATGACACTTGCAACGTAGGCCTGAATCGAGTTTCCTGCCCCAACCAAGATGGCGATGCGCGTTCCCTCAGCACTCAGGGCGAATTGACGTCGTGGAATCGAATCTAGCCATCCGAGTTTCAAACTCCTTCGGATGCCACCCGGAGTCGTCACGAGCACGCCATCGCCGGGTACCCGGGTCATCGTCCAAAGGTTTGCCTGCGAGTCAAACATCGGAGCCAGCTGACCCGGCCGAGCATCAATCAGCGTTGGTGCGACACCAAAAATGCCGATGTGAGAGCGATAAGAACCTCTCGGTCCTTTTAGCGCTACCCAATCGCGCGAAGCGGTAACTGCAAAGTCGGTTGCGCCGGTTCGGGAGACCAGCTCCTCAGAGCCACTGATTGGAGTGAAAACACCATCCACGACTGATTGCAATTCGCCACCCTGCAGAACTATTGCATCGGCGCTCGCAATGGTGGGCACTAAGCCTGGCAGATCTGCGATTTCCTGAGGGCCACGTTCTACCGAGATCGATACGGCGTAGACATTAGGCAACTGAGTTAGAGTCGCCCGAATCTGGGCTTTCATAAGCCTTCGAGCAGCGGGCTTTGCCGTTAGAGCTTTGGCCGTAAGGTCAACCGAGGCTACACCCTCGGCCACCGTTACCGAAGTCAGTGCTAGCGCTGTTCCGGCTGGTATCGCGCTGGTAACCGCACCGGCTAACCATTCGCTGGGCCCTTTGAGCATGGCGTTGACCATACGGGTGGCCGTTGATGCGCGACTTGGAAACCAGCGCAGGTCTGGAATTAGGTGGGTCTTTTGTGAGTCGAAGAAGTAGATTGAGTAGCTTCGGAAAATCACGTCAAACACCGGCCGAATCAAGATGGTTAGATCAGGTGCACTCGAGATTCTCCACTGGCCGTTCTCGCGTTCCATTTTGAACTGAAGGTAACGTGAAGCACCGGTGGCCATAACTTTGTAGTGACCATCGGCATCTACCGAAGCCTGCACTTGAACGTTTACCGAAGCCTGTTTGTTGGCGTTGAAAGTAATTACGGGGTTACCCTGCTGAATCAATACTTCGTTGTTTGGGTTCCACTTGGTTTTGAAATCTTGCGTCAGGTATTCTCGAGCCGCTTCGTAGTCATTCTGCGGGCCAGTTCCGGCGTTGATGAAGCCGTTGAGGATGTCTTGTTGCGACTCGCCGCTAGCCGGACCACTTGGCGAGTAGTAAAGGTAATCATTGGCTATGTCGCCCTTGATTTCGGGGCCAGCCTTTATCTCTCCAGACCGGGGAAGTTGAGCGCAGCCAGCCAACATGAGCAGAGTCGCGGTGGCCGCCACGAGTTTCAGAAATTTACTCATGCGTCACTTCGCTTTTTGCTCTTTTTCGGAGGCAGCGGCAGTGGTGACTGCGTGAAAATCATTCCCTTGCGACGTGGCAACGTGAGCCTAAACGAGGCACCCTCGTTTGGCTTCGCCCAAACCTGCAGCCAACCATCATGAAGATGTGTGTCTTCTAACGAAATGGCTAGACCCAAACCGGTTCCGCCGGTTGTGCGTTTACGAGCAGGGTCGGCCCTCCAGAAACGATCGAAGACTCTATCTACTTCGGCTCGAGTCATGCCGACACCTTCATCGGTGACGGTTACGGCAACGGCCGATTCACTGACTCCAACAGCAACCCGAATTGGCTTACCTTCGCCGTGTTCGATGGCGTTGGCGAGAAGGTTTCGAAGCAGTCGTTCGATGCGTCGACTATCCATTTCGGCATCAACCGGCCCCTGAGGAATCTCGATCAGAATCTCAGAACCCTTGCTCATGGCGAGCGGCTCAATGCCAGCAATGGCCATGCCAACTACTCCGTTTAGGTCTTGCATCTCAAGGTCTGCAATTACGGCACCGGCGTCGTATCGTGAAATCTCCAAGAGGTCATTGAGAAGCGCTTCGAAGCGTTCAATTTGATCGTGCATCAGCTCGGCAGATCGTTTAACCGGTGGCGACAAAGTGTCACGCCCGGCGAAAATCATGTCACCGGCCAACTTGATTGTGGTGAGCGGTGTGCGCAGCTCGTGCGAGACATCCGAGACGAAACGCTGTTGCATTTTCGAGAGGCTGGCCAACTGAGTGATCTGACTTTGCAGCGATTGGGCCATCTTGTTAAACGAGCGGGCAAGGATGGCGATGATGTCTTCGCCACGCTCGGGCAAACGTCGGTCTAGAGCACCTTCAGAAAGCTGCTCAGAAACTTCGGCAGCCAGGCGAACCGGACGAACCAACCAGTCGGTAACGAAGAAGCTGATGGCACCGATCATGAACAAGAGAATCAGCCCACCGAAAAATAGAGTTCTCTGCACGAAATCGAGGGTCTGTTGCTCGCTGTTGAGGTCAAAGACCAGATAAAACTCGTAGTTGCCGGCCAATGGAATTTGAATCGGCGCGCCAACGACAATGCCCGGATGCTCGTTTCCGGCTACCGGCAATGAGATCGACTGGTATAAAAGTTTTCCGGCCGATGCCCGAACCTTTACGCGCAGGTTGGCGGGAATCACCTTGGTGTCGAGGTCTGCTGATATTGGGCTCTGCAGCACTTGCCCGGTTGCCTGGCCTGGGCTGCGAATCAAGGCAACCCTACGAGAGTTTGTTGTTCCGGTTGATTCGATGCTCGGAACGATGGTGTTCATCAGAGTTTGAAGCGCTACTTCGTTGCTCACGCTAGAGGCCGCAAAGGTGTTTTGCACTTCGACAACCGCGCGCTCTGATTCAGCTAGTACCTGAGCCTGGCGGGTCGAAAATAGACCGCCGCCGATTGAATAACTGAGAAAACCACCCACGATGGTTAGTGCAATGCCGGTGATTACGACCGTCGAAAAGACAGCTCGAACTTGAAGGTAACGCCGAAAAAGGCTTATCGCCCAAGAGGCGACGCCGCGAAAACGCACTTAGCCCTGGCCCGCCTTGTAACCAACACCGCGAACGGTGGTGACAATCTTCGGGTTATCTGGGTCATCTTCGATTTTTGAGCGCAGACGTTGAACGTGAACGTTCACGAGACGGGTGTCGTCGTTGTGACGGTAGCCCCAAACCTTTTCAAGCAACATTGCGCGACTAAAAACCAGGTTTGGCTTCTGAGCTAGGGCAAGCAGCAGGCTGAATTCGAGTGGGGTAAGCGAGATCTTTTCAGACCCTCGGCGCACTTCGTGACCTTCGATATCGAGGGTCAGCGGGCCAATCTTGACCGTTCCTTCTGCGCTTGAACCTGCAAGTGGTCGCAAGCGAGCGCGGATTCTGGCGGTGAGTACACCCGGGTCAAAGGGTTTGACCACATAATCATCGGCACCTGCTTCTAGGCCGAGAACAACGTCGTCGCTCTCGGTCTTTGCGGTGAGCATGATGATTGGGGTTCCAGAAACTGCACGAATTTCTCGACAGACCTCGATACCGGTCTTGCCCGGCAACATGACATCCAAGAGAACTAGGTCTGGAACCTCGGCGTTGAACTTATCTAGTGCGCCCGAACCAGCGTCGTGAAACGCCACCTCGAAACCCTCTGACTCGAGAACGATTCCGACCATCTCGCGCAGGGCGTTATCGTCATCCACAACCAAAATCTTGTGTGACATCTGGGGCTCCGATTCTTGAGTCTTGTGTTTCAAAAAGGCTTTTTAGTAACGGTAGTGATCGACCTTGAACGGGCCGTTCACAGGAACACCGATATAGGCTGCCTGTTCTGCATTCAACTGTGTCAGTTCAACACCCAGCGCGTCAAGGTGCAAGCGAGCAACCTTTTCGTCTAGATGCTTAGGCAAAATGTGAACACCGAGCTCGTATTCGCTACCCTTGGTGAAAATTTCAATCTGAGCCAGCACCTGGTTGGCAAACGAGTTGCTCATTACGAAACTTGGGTGGCCGGTGGCATTGCCAAGGTTCATTAGGCGACCTTCGCTCAAAATTAGAACCGAGCGACCGTTTGGCAAGCGCCACTCGTGAACCTGAGGCTTGATTTCAACCTTTTCAATTCCTGGGATGCGGTTGATGCCAGCCATGTCGACCTCGTCGTCAAAGTGACCAACATTGGCAACAATGGCGAGGTGCTTCATCTGCTGAATGTGCTCGGGGGTAATGATGCCCTGGTTTCCGGTGGCCGTGACAAAGATGTCGACCGTCTCGATTACTGATTCGAGTTTGGCCACCTGGAAGCCATCCATGGCTGCCTGAAGAGCACAAATCGGGTCAATCTCGCTGACGATAACTCGGGCACCCTGGCCTCGCATAGCCTCCGCTGAACCCTTACCGACGTCGCCATAACCTGCGACGAACACAACCTTGCCGCCGATGAGAACATCGGTCGCGCGGTTTAGGCCGTCTGGAAGAGAGTGGCGAATTCCATACTTATTGTCGAACTTCGACTTGGTCACCGAGTCGTTCACGTTGATGGCCGGGAACAACAGTTCGCCGCGCTTGAAGAACTCGTAGAGGCGGTGAACGCCGGTGGTGGTTTCTTCGGTGACGCCCTTGATTTCGCTGGCAATCTTGGTGAAGCGACCAGGGTTAGTGATTAGGTTGTCGCGAAGCAGGTTGAGAATTACCCCGTACTCTTCAGAGTCGGTCGGCTTGGTGGCTGGAACCGCCCCAGCTAGTTCGAATTCGCGACCCTTGTGAACCAACAGTGTCGCGTCACCGCCATCATCGAGAATCATGTTCGGGCCAACGAAGTCTTCGCCGGCAGCTGCAGCCTCGGCCGACCAGTCGAAGATGCGGTCGGTGCACCACCAGTATTCCTCTAGTGATTCGCCCTTCCAGGCAAAAACCGGAGTTCCGGCAGGAGATTCGATTGAGCCGGTTCGGCCAACGACAACTGCGGCGGCAGCTTCATCCTGGGTAGAAAAAATATTGCAAGATGCCCAGCGCACCTGCGCGCCAAGGTCAACCAGGGTTTCGATAAGCACAGCGGTCTGCACAGTCATGTGCAACGAACCGGTGATGCGTGCGCCCTTTAGCGGCTGGCTGGCAGAGAATTCGGCTCGAAGTGACATAAGGCCAGGCATCTCGTTTTCGGCAAGACGAATCTGGTGACGGCCCGCTTCGGCAAGACCTAGGTCGGCAACTTTGAAGTCGATGGCGGTGAGGGTTGAAGACATGTTTAGGCTTTCTGCTGGATGAGGCCTAGAACCTCATTGCGAATCTGGGTCATGGCGTCTTCGTTCGAGGCTTCGACGTTTAGACGTAGCAACGGTTCGGTGTTCGAGGCACGAACATTGAACCACCACCACTGGCCAGCTTCGGCAGGCTTGCCTTGAGCTGTGATGCCGTCAAACTCGTCAAAGGTTGCGCGGTCGGCAAATGCCTCGACTACGCGAGCCTTAGCGGCTGCGACATCTGAAACGGTCGAGTTGATCTCGCCGCTCAAGAAATAAGGGTTGTACTTCTTTGCAAACTCAGAGAGCGATTTCTCTTGGCTTCCAAACTCTGCCAACACGTGCATGGCCGCCAACATTCCGTTGTCGGCACCCCAAAAGTCTCTGAAGTAGTAGTGAGCCGAGTGCTCGCCACCAAAGATTGCGTTGGTTTCGGCCATCTTGTCTTTGATCAGCGAGTGGCCAACTCGAGTCTTGACCGGTGTTGCACCGTCGGCCTCGATGACCTCTTCGACTACGCGTGAAGTTAGTAGGTTGTGCAACACGGTAATTGGTGCGCCCGGATTGGTCGCCTGCTCGCGAGCGATTTCACGACGGGCCACGATTGCGGCCACCGCAGAAGGGGTTACTGCATCGCCATTTTCGTCGACCACGAATACACGGTCTGCATCGCCATCGAACGCTAGGCCGATGTCTGCGCCATGCTCAACAACGGCACGCTGCAAATCAACGAGGTTCTTCGGGTCAAGTGGGTTCGCCTCGTGGTTCGGGAAGGTTCCGTCAAGCTCGAAATACATCGGGATGATTTCAAGTGGCAACTTGTGCAGGTCGGTGCCGGTGCCGAGCACAGCCGGAACGGTCATGCCACCCATGCCATTGGCAGCGTCAACAACGACCTTCAGTGGGCGAATGCTGTCGAGCGACACCATTTCGCGGAGGTAGCTGGCATAGCGAACCAGGATGTGCTCTTCGCGGTAAGTTCCAGGGGTAGCAACCTCGGCCAAGCCGTTTGCCAAGTAGACCTTGGCGCGGTCGCGGATGGCAGCTAGGCCGGTGTCTAGGCTGATGCCGCGAGCACCTGCCCGTGAAAACTTGATGCCGTTGTAGGCAGCCGGGTTGTGGCTAGCGGTGAACATCGCCGCCGGGGCGTTGAATAGCCCAGAGGCGAAGTACGACTCGTCGGTAGAGCACAGGCCGATTGAGACCACGTTGGCGCCACGCGCTTGAGCCCCGATTGCGAAGGCGTCGGCAAACTCTGGCGAAGAATCACGCATGTCGTGACCGACGACAACGTCTTGCCCGGCTGCACCGAGTTCGTCGACGAAACCCGCAGCGAGCGCTGTGACGATTTCGGTGGTTAGGGCGGTGCCTACCAAACCTCTAACGTCATAGGTTTTGACGAGTGAATCCCAGTCGATGTTCATGCGTTCCGTTCTCAAAAAGTAACCTCTCTAGGATACCAGCGAGAGGCTGCCTTTCACGGTTCGAGGCCGTTTCAGAACATGCAGCCGAAGCGTTGAATAGACTGGAAATCATGGCAGACAAGCACATCGCAAGAGGAGCATATCGAGACCGACATGGTCGAGGTATTCGCCGCCCTGTGCTTAGCAACCTCTACCGCCACGGAGAGACCCGCCAGGCGTCTTTTGTGCAGATCGTGCGATCAACCTGCGAGTTTCTGCAAGCTACTTGGCCAGAAGAATTGGCCGACCTAAAGTGGCAGGTCATGGACGCGCCAGGCATCCGTGAAGAATCTAAAACCGTTCGCCGATGGGCTACTAAAAAAGCCGAAATGACAATTTGTATTTTTCGGGTACCCATTGAACGACTCGGTCATGCGCGACGTGCAGACCCAATGCACGAGCGAGTGCACATCGAGGAATACGTGTTTGCGGCAGTTGCCCACCTAATCGACAAAGAGCCTTGGGAACTGGTTCCTGAGCGTTACCGCCCAGAATAACTATCGAACCATTACGGCCACTTGGCCGCCGGGGTTTTTGTAGTCCAACAATGGAATGGCTGCGACCGAACCCTCGACGTCGACAATCATGGTGGCGTAAATAGGCTTACCGTTGCCGAAAAGTTGAAGTTTCGACCCAGGCGCGAACCTCAACGTAAGCTGGCCAGCGGCGGGAATCTTGGCGGTGCTAGCCGAACCGCTCCCCTGCACAATGCTCAGGTCGACGACGGCACTGCCGGGGTTTGCGAGGCTGAGTTTAGAAATGCCCGAAGTCGGCACGGTAAAACCGACCGTTGCCAGTTGGGGTGCAGCTGATGTGAGCCAGGCAAAGTCAACTTTGGTTTTGACCACACGGTGCACGCGAATCGAAGCCCCCACTGGAACATCAGATTTCACCACTGAAATGAAGTCACCGTCGAGAAGGCCCGGCAGTGCGATATCGGCCGTTGTGCCACCCTGAATGGTTTGGCGCACGACGGTGCCAAAAGTCTTTGCCGTGGAACCCAAAACTTGAGCCGTGACAGTTGCGGCTTTGTTGCCGGGCACGAATACGCGAAGCGTTGGCACCAAGTCAGCAAAGTCAGGGTTTTTCATTAGCTTTGCGGCATCGGCGGTGCCTCGAATAAACACACCGGGGATGGCCTGGGTAGTCGCAAATGCACTCGACGGTGAAACATAGTCGACACCGCCGGCCGCAAGACCACGAAGAGTTTTTTCTTGAACCCAGGCTGCCACGAGCCCACCTCTGCTGACTAGGTGGGTTGTGAAGGCCTTAGTCTTTGGCACGTAGCTAGCCAACGGAACAATCGTCGTCTTGCCGGCTGCGATTGAAATTCCAGACATACCCGAGCCGGTGACGAGCCCCTGCTCGTTGAAGATTTGAAGGCTTACCGTTGAGTCAACTTTTGTCACGTTCTTGATAATTAGAAGAGACTCACGACCCGTGCTGGTATCGCCGCCGATAAACCACAAATCATTGGTTGGTCGCTGGCATGCTGCGCCGGTTAGACCGGCTAGATCAGCCGAAGACACCGACTGTACTTGATTGGCATTGAGCAGCACAGAGTTTTGCTCGGCCCTTCCGTCGGGGTCTACCGCTGTCAATTGATTTCCGCGAATCAGCATCGTCGTGCCATCGGGTCCGTTGAAATCGCTGTTCACCTCGGGTGCGCCTACCGATTCAAAAGCGCCGACCTTGGTTCCTGACGCGCCGCCGGTTCGATAGACACCGCCGGGGCAAACCAAACTTAGATCTTGGGCCTTCACCTTCAGGTTGTCGGCCTTAGGCAGATCGCCGACGGTGAGTTTGAAGCCCGGAGCAAACCAAACCAATGCAAACAGTGCGGCCACGATGGCTACAAGTGCGGAGATTCTCTTAATCACTGAGCATCATCTCCAGACTCGATGAAAATTTCTTCGCTGCCTCGACGACGAGGCGCTCGAGATGGCAAGGCCATCAAGGCGAAACCGGCCAAGATGATGACCTGCACTCCCTTAGTTATTGACCAAGGCGAACTTGGGTCTTGAACCTCGGCTTGTTTCGGACTGCGCACCCTCCAGAGGCGCCCATAGTCGGTGACGCCAACGGTTTCTAGCTCTGAAACCGAGTCGAGCGCTATGCCAAGCTCGGACAACTGCGATGAAGACCCGGCCGGTACAAGCACATAACCGATGTGCTGAGTCTGAAGGCGAGATGCGATTGGTGTTCCGTTTGCAGAAACCAGGTCGGCTACGAGTTGGGCTATCTCAGAGTATTTCGCTTTGGCTAGACCTGAAATAGAGAATCGGTAGGCGAGGCTTATGTCGTCTAGGTGAACGCCGTCGCCTGCAACGAGTTCGGCGGCAAGTCTCTTGTTTCCTGCTGAGTCTGCGCTTGGTGTGAGCACGAGTAGTTTGAGGTTTGACCCCTGCTCGGCTTCAGCCGCAACGATCGAAGGAACCACGCGACCATCCGTGAATTTCACTGACGGAGTCTGGAAGACCGCTAACGCCACTCCTGGCAAAACCACGAGCACCACTGAGGCAAGCGAAATAATTCTTCGGGCATTCTTGGCAGGAATTCCATCTACCGCAATTGCGGCGAGGCTTACCAGTGCTAGCCCGACAGCGATTAAGAGAGCCGACGGTGACCCATTAACAGTTTCCATGCTCGCTTGCCCAACACCAACGGCAGGAAAACTGAGCGATGAAACTAGGTAAGCCGAGGTAAGGCCGAGCACGACAAACAACCATCCGCTGGTAGCCATGCCGATGCGCTTTCTAAGCAGAGCGAAGAGCGCAACAAGCGTGAGGCAACCAGCAACTAGTAGTTCTGGAAAACTGAAAAATGGCGCTGAACGCGAAGGCTCGGCGAAGCCAGGGTCGGCCAGAATCGCGAGCGGGTGCTCAAGCGCAATCAAGTAGTAAAAAACGGTTGGGCCAAAGATTGCTGCCAAAGGCAGACCAACCCAGATTAGGTAGCCAACCCGGCGGATGCGAACTACGGCAAGTAGCGTCAAACCGATGAGAATCACAGGAATGAGGTTTGGTGTCGAAGCACCAACGATTGCAATCAGAAGACCCGCCGTCGCAACCCAGGTCCACGACTGGGTAGTGCTCTTGGTAAGACGACCAAGTTGGGTAACGCGAAGAAGTGCAATGACTAACCATGGCGCAGTCAGCCCCGAGATGATTGCCGTTAGCCGGCCATCGACCTGGGCCTGCTGAACTGCCGGCCAAAAGGCAAATCCAAGACCGGCCAAGACTCGAACCCAAGTGTGATTGGTGAACTGCGCCGCAAGCTTCCAAGCTCCCAGAAAAGCCAAAGGCTTTACCAGAAATAGCAGTACCGAGATTGAGAGCGAAGGCGCCCAGAAAGTGAGCCCCGATAGACCGGTTAGCACCCAAGCGAACGGGTCGCTCGGTGCGAAAAAACCTAGGCCAATTGGCTGGTAACTTGCGCCGGCGCGCATAAAGACTTCCCACCACGTTGAACTAAGCGGAATCACGCCCTTTGCAGTTACGGCGAAGTCTTTTGGCCACCATTGATAACTAGCCGCGGCAAGCGCGAGAATCCACCAAAAACCCCCGGTGGCAAAGAAGCCACTCGTTGCCTTGCCAGCGAGGCTGTCTCCTTCGCCGCGATCGAAAGCACTTAGATTCTCGGTGGCTTCGGCACGTTCTTGGTCTGCTCTGCGGTGGCTTCGCACCTCGGCACGCGAGGCTCGAAGCGTTCTAAGCTCTCGCATTGCAAGGTGCTTGTTTTTCGCCACATTGCCGCGTGATGCAAGGCGCCGACCGAGTGTGAAGAACCCCCAGAAGGCTGAAGAAATCTCTGCCCAAATTAGTTCTGGGCGCTTTCGTGCAATCTGAAGCACCGAGCGAAGCAACCCGAGCACCGGCAAGAACAGCCAAAACAGAAGAATCCACGGCATCGAGCCATAGGCGTAACGCAGGTGAATCGCTGCACGGCGAAGGGCCGCCTTGGGCGAAGCACCTAACCAAGCTCGCTTACGTTGCCCTCTGAGCGACAACTCTGCGTGCTGAACGCGTGCCTTAGGAACAACGATTACCCGATGCCCGGCAAGTCTCACCCGAATAGCAAAATCAATATCTTGGGCAAGCTTTGGAGCGACTGGGTCAAAACCGCCCAGTTGTGCGAATACGTCCATTCGAATCAGGGCTGCCGCAGTACCGATGGCCATCACGTCGTCTACATCATCGTGCTGACCTTGATCGAATTGCTCGTCAATCGGTGAAAAAGGCGCACCGCCAGGGGTAAGCGTGAGGCCGAGTTGAGTGATAACTCGGGGCTGCTGCCAACGCACGAGCTTCGGGCCGGCGAGTGCCACCGATGGTGAAAGCTCCACCGCCGAAAGCAGCTCGGCAAGTGCGTTTGCATCGGGGGCGCTGTCATCGTGCAGCAACCAGAGCCACTGACCCGAGTCACCGATTTCAGGGGTCGCTGCGGCAATCGCATCCTGGAGGTTTGATTCGGGGGCAATCTTTAAATAGTCAAAGCCATACAAATCAGAAATTTCGTGCGCTTTTGATGAAAATTCGGGCGCAACGGTGTCGACCAAAATTATTCGGTCTGGTTTTCGAGATTGAGAGGCCAGAGCCGCTGCGGTAACCGCCAAGAACTCATCGGCATCGTGACTGATCACGACTGCGGTCACAAACATGTTTATGCCGGCTCTCTAGTTGGGATTCGCGCTACGGGTAGCACCCAGCTTTTGGTTAGGCGCGCTTCTTTAGCTTGCGGCGCTCACGCTCAGACAAGCCACCCCAGATGCCGAATCGCTCATCGTTAGCCAGTGCATAGTCGAGGCACTGCGCCTTGACATCGCAACCGCTGCAGATGCGCTTGGCATCGCGAGTAGAGCCGCCCTTTTCAGGGAAGAAAGCCTCTGGGTCGGTCTGAGCACAGAGTGCGTCAGCCTGCCAAGCTAGTGGGTCGCCTTCGGTCTCAGAGTATGCCCCCGCAACACCAAGTCGAATTGGATCGATAAACCAGTTCTCTGGCACACGACTACGACTGTCCATAACTTTCACCCTTATCTCGAACCAGCGGGAATCTTTGGAGTCCAACTTCAGTTCGCGAAATACTTTCGTGGTTGTAATTACACCGGTGTAACTCGTTGTCTGTCAAGTTGACTTGTCACCCCGGGCGCGCCGTAAATTCGGGCGTGAACACCCGTAAACCCCTGTAATCTAGAGGCTATGAGCGTATTAGTCACCGGCGGGGCGGGTTACATCGGTTCACATGTTGTCCGATTGTTACATCAGCGATCTGAGCCTGTTGTAGTTGTTGATGATCTTTCTAGCGGATTGCTCGACCGGATTGGCTCTTCGCAGTTCGTCCAACTAGACCTGGCATCGCCCGAGGCCACTCAGGTACTAGCCAAGACCATGCGCGAGCACAAGGTTACGGCCGTAATTCACCTCGCCGCCAAGAAGCAAGTTGGCGTCTCGGTTCAACAGCCAGAACTTTATTACGAGCAAAATATTGGAGGCATGGCCAATCTTTTGGCAGCCATGCGCGAGACCGGCGTGGATCGCCTAGTTTTCTCTTCTAGTGCAGCCACCTACGGAATGCCGGATGTCGATTCGGTAACCGAGGAATCTGCATGTTCACCTATCAACCCATACGGTGAAACCAAACTCATTGGCGAATGGATGACGGCAAATGCTACCCGCGCCTGGGGCCTGCGAGCATCCAACCTTCGATACTTCAACGTTGCCGGTGCCGGATGGCCGGAATTAGCCGATACGGCAGTCATGAACCTAGTTCCAATTGTTTTCGCTGCGCTGAGAGCCGGAAGAACTCCGGTTGTTTTCGGCGACGACTACCCGACCGCCGACGGCAGCTGCATCCGTGATTATGTGCATGTTCACGATTTGGCCGAAGCGCACCTGAGCGCTCTCGACTATCTTGAACGCGATGAAAGAAAGTTTGCCACCTTCAATGTCGGCACCGGCGCTGGTTCGAGCGTTTTTGAGGTGCTAAACGAAGTGAAGCGCGTGACCGGAATTGACTTTGAAATCGACATCCAGCCTCGACGAGCAGGTGACCCACCGAGCCTATGCGCCGACGTTTCGCGCATCGAGCAAGAGCTTGGCTGGAAGGCAAAGCAGGGGTTGCCCGAAATTATTGAAAGCGCCTGGTCGGCTATCAGCTAAGGGCGCTGGTCGCCAAGAAGGCCGTGCCGCTGCCGGCTAGCGAAAATTTCTTCGCGTCGCTCCCTAAGAACGCAGCCTCACCGCGTTGCAAAACGACTCGCTCTTCGATGCTGTTGCTCAAGGCAATTTCGCCGGCGGTGCACAGCACAATACTTGCGCCCGGGATGTTCAAATCTGCTAGTACAACGCCGCCAGATAGATCGGCGCGATAAAGAATAAAGTCATCTACCGGAGTTTCGAATTCAACGAGACCCTTGGCTAAGTCTCGAGTCTTCACCAGGTGCGGTTCATTTGGTTCGAAATTCAGCACTGCCTCTAACTCAGCAACATCAATGTGCTTTTCGGTAAGCCCGCCGCGCAGAACGTTGTCGGAAGACGCCATGATTTCGACACCAAGCCCGCTGAGATAGGCATGGATGTTGCCGGCCGGCAAATAAAGAGCCTGGCCTGGCTCAAGCCAAACGTGATTCATCAGAAGTGCAATGATCACGCCCGGGTCACCCGGGTACAGCAAATTCAAACGCGCTGCGAGTTCGAATTGGGCCGAAAGGTTTGCCTGCTGAGTTAGCTCTGCAGTAACCCCATCAAGATTGCCGCGCCGGTTAGTGATGTCGACGAATAACTTTTGCAGGCCATCCTGGCCGCTGAAGAGCTCAAGCCAGTGCTTAACGATGCTGGTTAAGCCATCGGAAACATCAGTTGGGTCGAGCATGCTTTCGAGCAGGTTGCGAATCTGCTTGGTGCTCTTGAAACCGCACAAAGCCTCGAATTCGGTTAGTGCCACAATCATCTCTGGCTTGTGACGGTCATCCTTGTAGTTTCGATCTGAAGCATGCAAGCCGATTCCGGCGGCATTCTCACGCGCGAAACCTTCGACTGCTTGTGCACTATTCGGGTGCGCCTGAATTGAGAGTGGGCTGTCGGCAGCCAAAATCTTGAGCAAGAAGGGCAACTGTTCGCCACCCAGGGCAGCGCCTAGGGTTCGATTATCTTCGACCAGGCGAGCCGGTGAGCCCTCGTGAGTGCCATACCAAATCTCTGCCATCGGGCGCCCTGTGGCGGCAACTCCGAAATATTCCGGGATGAGCGTGCGAGAGCCCCACGCGTATTCGCGCGCGGTGTTGGTGACCTTGAAAAGCATGGTCGCTCCCTGTCTTTTTACTAACTTGCCCCAAAAGCAACTTAGCCTAATCGGGGCGAAATAGACTTGAGGCACCGCACCTTTAAAGAGAGCCGGCATGAACGCACTTACGCAACCGATTCGCGTGGTCTTTAACACGCGCGAAAAGGGTTACCGTGCAAAAACCTGGGTAGCCTCAGCGGCTATCTTCACGCTCATGGCCGGCGACGCGGTTCGATACTCGGTGGGCTGGTATGGCTGGGGTGTGGTGCTTGCCTTCATCGGCATTAGCTCGATCACCATGTTCTGCCGCAATGAACCGATGGTCACTCTACGAATTGTTCCTTGGCCACTCTATGCTCTGCTTGCTTGGATGGGCTTAAGCACGTTTTGGTCGGCCTACCCGTTCTGGACTGCGCTGGCCACACTTTCTCAAGTTTTGACCTCACTTTTCGCACTCTTTTTGGTCGCTCGCTTCAGCTGGCGCCATCTGCTGCGAGTCTTCTCAAATGTAATTCGCTTCATCCTTGGCGCTTCGCTGCTATTTGAGTTCGTAGCGGCAGTATTCGTTCGCGGGCCGATTGCTCCGATCTTCAAAAACTACTCGGGTGACAAGCCGCCGGCTCCCGCTTTCTATTGGACGCAGGGCCACTTATTCGACGGCAACCGCATTCAGGGAATCGTTGGAAACTCGAATCTGCTCGCCTTTGCAGCGATGTTGGGGCTGGTTGCCTTTGCGGCCGAGTACGCCATTGTCGGCACCAGCCGTTGGATAAGCGCAGTGAGTTTTATTGTCAGCGCAATGTGCGTTGACCTAGCCAAATCGGGCGGCATCAGCTTTGCCCTGGTTGCCATCGCCGTTGCCGCGGTGGTCTCAATTTTGGCCGAGGGTAAAGATCGCGAGACCCGTCACCGCTACTACCGGTTTGCTTGGGCAGCCGCCGCGGTCACCGGCATTACCGTGCTACTTTTTCGTGCTCAGGTATTTGAATTTTTCGGTAAAAGCCCTGACATGACCGGCCGAAGCGGAATCTGGAAGATTGTCTTGAAGATGATTGGGCAACACCCCTGGACTGGCTGGGGTTGGATTAGCAATTGGGTGCCGGGCGTCAAGCCATTCGAAGGTTTGGTAGTCATCGACCGCGTTCCTTATTACCAAGCTCACAATGCATACCTTGACGTGTGGATGCAGGTTGGCTTGGTTGGGCTATTACTTTTGCTCACCGTAATTGTTCTAACCTTCGTGAAGGCCTGGCGCCTAGCTGTTCGACACACGAGCGCACTCTATTTGTGGCCGGTTTTGTCATTCGTTGGTCTGCTGGTTTGGAGTGCCACCGAAAGCCGCATGCTTATCGAGATTGGTTGGGTGCTTCTGGTGCTCTTCGCCGTAAAGGTCTGGGAACCGGAAGAGACTTTAGAACCTAGAGGGCGAAGCCCTAAAAGAGTTCGTTTGCTCGGTCGAGGTCTTCTGGGAAGTCGACTTCTACAGCGTAAAGATCGCTAATGTCGACGGCCTTGAACTTTAGGCCATCATTCTCAATGGCAACTTCGATTCCGCGCTCGAAATAATCCTGGTCTTCGACCTCGGCAAGGCGCGCGATGAGCGCAGCTTTGTCTTGAGCCGCAACGTAGTTGATGCCCACCGCTTCACCGAGAGCGGGCTGAACCTGCTTAGACAGCTGGTCGATGAATCCGTCGGCATCGAGGGTGTACTTGACTTCTTCGTCGCTGACCTTGGATGTGTTGACCACGACAAAAGACTGGTTGGCATCCATGAATGGCGTTACGCGAATCAAAACCTGAGGGTCAAAAACAACGTCTCCGTTTAACCACAGCACTCCCCCGTCGCCCGAAGCGCGCAAAGCCTTCAGCAGGCTCTTCGAGGTGTTGGTCTGGTCATAGAACTCGTTGTAAACGAAGGTTGCCTCCGGAAAACGTTCAATGATTGCCTCGAGCTTAAAACCCACAACAATCATCACGCGGAAGGTATCGGCGAATGCAGTCGCAAGGTTGTCCATTTGCTGCTTCATAATCGAGCGACCGTCGCGAAGTTCGGTTAGCGGCTTCGGTAGCGGGCGGGCAAGACGAGTGCCCATTCCCGCGGCAAGGATGACGACCTGTTTAGACATGCGTCAAGTCTATGGAATGACGAGCTTTTGACCGACCTGAATCGAGTTCGGGTTGGTTATTTTGTTGGCCGCCATTAGAGCAGCTTGGGTTACGCCGAACTTGGCAGCAATCTTGGTTAGGTTGTCTCCGGCTGCGACCGTATAGGTTGAGGGCTTTGAAGACGCCGTCGGAGTCGGGGTCGGGGTCGGTGACTTGGTCGGCGTGGTTGTTTTGCTTGGAGTTGGTGTCGGAGTCGGCGCCTTGGTCGGGGTCGGGGTGGCCGTCTTGGTTGGAGTTGGGGTCGGGGTCGGGCTGACGCTTGGCACCGGTGTCGTTGGCAATGTATCTGGGCCGATTACGCGACCACCAAGCACCGCAGGCGCCTTTGCTCCGGTTGGCAGTTTGGCCCCAAAGGCTGCGTCGACAACCAAAAGCGGGAATCGCTCGCCCTTGAGTTCGAGGTAGGCGGCGGTGTTGGCAATCAGGCGCTTTTTGCCACCAGCGACCAGCCACAACGCCTTATCGGGGGTGCGAATAAATCGACCGAGCTGAATATCTGAACGAATAAGTTGGGCACAGGTAAGAGCATCGAGGTTATTTACAACACCCGGATACGCCGCTGCGTCTAACGAATCGATTGAGTGGAACTTGCCAGCGATTGGCACCAGGATGCCACCATCGCAGCCAAACTTTAGGCCGTCGGCATTGGCCTTCTTGTTGTAACCCTTTAGGTACTCAGGCTTTATAACTCGAGGTTTGGCCAGACCCAAAGTCTTTGCTTGGGCTTCGGTTGACACCTGAAGTGCTCGGTTGAAACCGTCAATCAGATACGTGGTTGCCGCGTTGTTTGCCTTAACAAAGGCTCCGGGAGCAATCACCGGTTCGCCAAGCGCAATTTGATCGAAAGCCGAAGGTGCGACCTCATCAACCATGGTCTTTTCTAGGCCAAACTTTAAACGATCTGCCGAAGAAATCGTGAGTCGACGTTGACCCGAACGCACGAGGTAAACCGAGGTCTCTCCTGTTGCTCGCACCAGGTTTGGTGCCGTAAGCGGTTCATCCTGGGTGTTTGGAATCACATCGAAAATCGCATCGGCTAAGGTCGGGGCTAGGGCGGTGAAAGACTCGACATTTGTGATCTTGCGCTTACCGACGGCGCTTAGCAAATAGGCCTGGCCGGTCGAATTCGCGGCAATGGTTCGAATCGGCGTTTGGGAATCTATCGTTGAGACACCCTCGCTTGAAAGGGTGCCGGCGCTTGAACTAAACCACTGGCTGAAGTCGATATCTGCGGCTGTTCGCGGGTTGATTTCAAAATACTGACCAGACACGATCAAGGCTTTTTTGCCGTTGGTTCGGTTGGTAATTAGAGAGTTATTTTTGGCAATCGGTGCACCCCACGGCAGGCTCTTGAATGCCTTGATGCTCACGTTGTTCAAGGCTGGCAAGGCTAGCCCAGCTGCCTGCACTGAAGCCTGGTCAAGAATCTCGTGCTTCGAGCCATCCTTGATCAAATAGGTAGAAGTTCCATCGCCCGGTAGGTAGGTAGACATCGAACCACCGTTGGCGAATGCCGCCAATTGAGATGCGGTCAGCTGAACTGCGGCAGCACAGTCCAAGCCAAACTGGGAAACCAGGTCACAACTGCTGAAGGTGAACTTCTTGCCGGCTTCAACAAAGTAATACTGACCGGTAACCGACTTAACGACTCGGGTGAGCGCACCGGAATCAACGAAAGTGTTTAGGTAATCTTGCGAGATCGTTCCGATTGGGCCCAGTGGAGAAATGGCCGCCAACAGGTCGGGGTCGGTAACCAAATACTTGTTGTTATCGACTATCAAATAAGTGCCGCTGCTTGCGCTCTTGAGCAAGAAGCCACCACCAAGGGTGCTGCCGAACCAGTCGGTATAAAAGCGCCAGAAGTTTCGGTTTCCATAGGCGCTACAGGCATCGCCCGAACCATAAAGGTTCTTAAGCGCAGCGTCATTAGGCGTATAAGGCGTGTAGTAATAGAGCGCGGTCGTGGCAATGCTCTTGATCAAAACCGGCTTGGTGCCACAGCTAGCTGTAGGACTGTATCGAATGTTGGAGGTTCGTCCAACTTTCATATAGGTGAACGAGCCTCGTGGGTCGCCGTACCATTGCAACTGCCCGGCAGCCTTGTAGAGCTGATTGAAAAGCCCCGAGTGAACCTTGCCACAAATGGCCGGGTCAGAGTCTGGGCAGCCAAAGCCCATCGCCGCCTTGTACATATATGGAGTCGGGTTTACCGACTGAATAAGTCCTTGTTCTTTTTGAAGCACAACCAGCAGCACCTTGGGGTTGATGCTGCAGGCGTGAGCAATATCAAAGATGATTTGAGCTGCCGTTTGAGCCGGTTTCGCCGCCATCGGCAAACACTTGCCGTCTTCGCCGGGCTTATCTAGCTCGTCGTCAACATAGTTTCGAAGACAGGTTGGGTCACCAGCCTTGGCCTTACAAACCGGAACCTTGCTCTCGAGAAATCGTTGGATATCGGCGACTTTCATAGTGCCAAAATCATAAAAAACGCTGTCGCTGATTATTAGCCCGGGGTCGAAACGCGAGGCATCTGCGGCATTAGCTGCCGGCACGGATACATCAAGAGCGGTCACGCCAATAAAGGCCAGCAGCGCGGATGCTGCGAGCCCTATTAGTTTGTGGAGACCGCTTTTTATCAAGGAATAGTTACCGCGGTTGCTTGTGAAGTGCCGGTGTGGGTTGATGAACTATAGGTGATTGTGATGAGACCAGCACCCTTTGGCAGGCCAACTAATGACAATTCGAGAGGGTGACACTGGGTGTCGGTAGCGTTTGATTCTGCCTTGCCAGAAACCGTCTTACTCTTGCCCGCGCCAATGAAAGTGAGGGTGCAGGTGCCGCCATCTTCGACAACATTGGTTACCTCGGCAACCGCAAAAATCACGTTGCCCGCGGTGTCAACACCCGAGTCAAGCACCGAAATCTGCGCTTTTTTCATTGCGACCGTAGGTGTTGGTGTTGGCGTAGGGCTGGCGCTTTCGGTTGCTTGGGCAGAGGAACTCGCAGACGGGGTTGAGGTGTCGCCCGGCCCGGCTGTGGTGTTCCAGTTGGGGTAGAGAATCGAACAGCCAGCCAGGCTGATACCCGCTAGCGTGACCGCCGAAAGAGCTGCGGCCGTTGATACTAGATTTTTGAGCTTCATTCCTGTACCTCTCGTAGAACTTTTAGGGTTTGCTCGCGCGAGCCATGCATTGCAGCCCAAACAACCTTGCGATGCTTGCCCTGACTAGCTGCCCAATCTTCACCGGTGGCTTCACTGAGTAGCAGGTTTGCACTCGCCTTGTACGCGGCAAAAAACTCTTCGCTCGACCTGGCGAGCTCTGGCGCGAATAGCTCAAAGTCGAGGCTAATCATGTGACGAACGTATTCGGTGTGAACTTCTGGCTGAACCAAGCCCTTGGTCACGGCAGCGCGCACATACTTGTCGATCAAGGCGATGGCGTGGAGTCGGTCGTTCAGGCTCTTTAGTTCGGTCTTGCGCTGAGATAACGACTGCCCCTCGGCGCGAACTCGCCAGAAATATGATTTGGCGGAAATCAGGTCAAACTTGCCGGCCGCAAGATAGGCGCTAGCCATCAGAGCCATGTCTTCGTAGGCAACGCCCTCGGGGAATCGTAGTTTGTACTTTTGCCAGAATGACCAGGCAAAGAGCTTGTTCCACGCGGTCACGTCGCCGAGAACCTCAGGAAACTCGTCGACAGTCGCAGATTCTGAATCGCGCTCGAACAACACTGCAGACGAGGCGCGCTCAAAGTATCGGGCACCATAGAAACAGTAGGTTTTACCAACTACCAGGGAGTTGCCGCTGGCCTCGGCCTGGCGAACAAAGCGCTCGATGGAGCCCACCGGTAGCAAGTCATCCGAGTCGGCGAACATCACGTATTCGGTTGCCTCGATTGCATCTAGACCGGTGTTTCTAGCTGCACCGAGCCCGCCGTTTTCTTGTGTGATGACCCGCAGGTATGGGGTGCTGGCGGCAAACTCCTCGAGAATTTGTAGCGATGAGTCTGTTGAACCGTCATTGACGGCGATGATTTCAAGATTTGGCCAACGCTGGGCACGGATGCTCAACAGGCAATCGGCTAGATACTCTTCGACGTTGTAGACCGGCAAAATGAGAGTCACTTTGGGAGCCGACTCATCGGTTTGACGAGCCAGATACGAGAGCTTCCAAAGTGCGCGAAGTGCGAAATACTTCAGGTTAGGAACTGGCCCTTGGGCAAGCATCTTTCTTGCCAGTGCAATCAGGCTTGAGCGCATTATTTGCCCTCCGTAAAGACCTTGGCGATAACCCTCGAGGCGGCTTTTCCATCCTCGTGTGCATCAAACTTTAGCTGCCAAGCTCTGTACTTAGCCTGATAACTTGTTGAGATTTCATCGAGACTTTGCAGGGCCTGAAGAACCTCCGCCTCGGTGTTTAGAATCGGCCCCGGCGCCTCGGCTTCGAAGTCAAAATAGAAGCCCCGCTCGGCGCGGTAACGCTCTAGGTCAGGAGTCATGAAGATAAGCGGCTTGCCGGTGACCGTGAAATCGAACATAACCGATGAATAATCGGTGATCAGAGCATCAGCGGCGAGATAAAGGTCGGTGATGTTGGGGTAACGGGTGACGTCAATGAATCGGTCGTTTCCGCCATCCTTGTGGGCCTCGTGGGTATTGCTGTGGCCACGATAGATGAGTTTGAAACCCTCCGGTAACTCGATGTTTTCATCCAGGTAGAAAACCGATTGCCAGTTGCCGGTTGCCGTGCGGCTGTAATCACGCCAGGTTGGCGCATACATAACTAAGGTCACCGATGGGTCGCTAACGCCGATTGATTCACGAATTCGCTGGCGTTCGGCAGAGGTTGCGTTGCTCAACTTATCGTTGCGCGGGTAGCCAGTTTCTAGAATCTCGCCGGTGTAGCCAAAGCAGCTCGGAAAAATCTCGGTGCAAAAGGCATTAGGTGAGATTAGGTAATCCCAGGCCTTTGCCTCGCGATCCATGGTGTCTAAGTAACTCTTGGTGAGATTGTTTTGAGCGATGTCTCTGCCGAGGCGCTTCAGCGGAGTGCCGTGCCAGGTTTGCAAATAAACCTGACCGGTAGCCTTGCGAAAATACGGTGGAAAGTTCGAGTTATTGACCAAGTACTTGGCTGTGGCCAATGCCTGCAAGTATGCCCGCGAACCGAAGGCAACGCCGGTGGCTCCGACCGGAGCCTTAGTGGCAGGTGCGGTAACCCAGATGAATTTAAGGTCTGGGCGAGCCTGCTGAAGAACAAGAAAAATGTCATACGGGCTATCGCCGATAACTTTGCCCTGAAACGACTCGAAGAGAACAGCGTTTGCCAAAGGACGTTTGAGGTCTAGCTGGTATTGAACGGCGCGAACCTTGGTGGCCGCTCGGCGCTTAGCCGCTCCGGCCAAGCGCATGGGAGCAAACTTCTTCAAGCTAGCAAGTCGACTCATTTGCCAGCCGCCTTACCCGACAATCGCCCCTTATCGATAGTCGTACCGGCGCCCAAAATGAAACCCTTGATGAAACCAAAGCCCCAACTCAAGTGCATGGTCGGCAAAGCAATCATCAGAGCAATTCTCGACTTGAGCGAAAGACCCGAGGCCGTAACCGCAAGAGCCAGGATTGCTGCGGCATAGCCAGCCCAAGGCAAAATACCAAGGATGTTTCCGACAGCCATTAGAACCAGACCAATGCCCAAACCGAGAACCAAAACTGGTGGTGCGAAATATCTCGTTGACGCACCTCGGATGTCGCGACGGGTTAGGTCACCGCGCCAGATACCTGTCGAGTAGAACTGCTTGATGAGATTTGAGAAACGCCCGCGGGGCCAGTAGGTGACTCGAAGTTCTGGAGAGAACCACACCTTGCCGCCGGTCTTCTTAATGCGCTGAGCGAGATCCCAGTCTTCACCACGGATGATCGCTTCGTCGTACCCGGCTACACGAGTTAGCGCAGACTTTTTGAAGATGCCCAGGTAGGCGCTCTCTGCCTCGCCGGCTTGGCCACCAACGTGATAGCTGGCGCCACCGATTCCGAACCGGCTCTTATAGGCCCAAGCGACTGCTTTTTGAAAAGAGCTCTTGCCCTTGGCATCCATGATGCCGCCAAGTTGATCGGCACCGACTTCTAAAAGAATGCGAATTCCGTCAGCGATGTAGCCGGGTGCGAGTTCGCTGTGTGCATCGACTCGCACGATTAGGTCGTGTTTAGCCTGGCGAATGGCTTCGTTCAAACCAACCGTGGTCAAACCGCGCGGGTTATCGATGAAGCGCAGGCTAGGTACGCGCTTGGCAATTTCGGCGGCGACAGCATTGGTTTTGTCGTGCGATGGGCCTAGGGCAAGGATGATTTCAAGCTCGCCAGGATAGGCCTGCTCGAGGATGCTCTGCACGGAGGCTTCGAGATGTGATTCTTCGTTTAGCACCGGCATGATGACGGTTACCGCAGGGCTAGAAACCGCCATGGCTAGTCGATCGTGTCAGAGCCGGTGTGAACGTTGTAGGCATTGATGACCTCAATCGGGTCGCCATCCATGATGAGTTCACCCTTTTCGATCCAGATCACACGGGTGCAGGTGTCGAGAATCGACTTCATGCTGTGGCTAACCAAGAAAACGGTGCCGGCACTGTCGCGCATCTCACGCATGCGTGCTTCAGAACGGTTGCGGAACTCCTGGTCACCAACTGCCAGAGCCTCGTCGATGATCAGGATGTCGTGGTCTCGTGATGCCGCGATGGCGAAACGAAGTCGCGCCGACATTCCCGATGAGTAGGTGCGCATCGGTAGGTCGATGAACTCTTCTAGGCCGGCAAACTTTGTGATGGCCGCGGTATTTTCGAGCATGTCCTTGCGACCAAAGCCCATTGCCAGACCACCGAGAAGAATGTTTTTTTCACCGGAAAGATTTGGAAGTAGCACTGCACCAACACCGAGCAGTGCCGGCTTAGCTGATGCATAAACCGCACCTCCCTGAATCGGCGTGAGGCCGGCGATCGCGCGCATAAGGCTCGATTTACCCGAACCGTTGCTGCCGATGATGCCGACTGATTCACCTTCGAAAACGGTGAAGCTGAGACCCTTTACGGCATGCACTTCGCGAAGACGCATCTTGCGTGAGAATAAGCCGCCGCCGGCACCAGCCTTGGTTGCTCGACGACCACTTGCAAAAACCTTGTAAATGATGTGCACATCGTCAACGACTACTACCGGCTTATCGCTTACCGGCTTTGCAACCTTCTTAGTCTTCGCGGCCATAGCGCTCCTCCGCCTTCCAGAAGAATACGATGCCGAGAGCAAGCGTTACGAAGGCCCAGCCGACCGCCGCCCACCACATAAACGGCGTGGTGCTGTAACCGGTCACGCCAATGCCTCGAGCCAAACTGACAAACACGTAGACCGGGTTGTACTTTTCAATTTCAAGAGCGATCGGATAGTTCTTCAAGACGTGCTCCATGTTGAAGAAGATTCCGCTGGTGTAGAAAACGATTCGCACGATGAATGGAATCACCTTGGTCAAGTCTTGGATGTGCACGGTGAGTCGAGCCGAAACCAGAGCTAGACCGGTGCTGAACATGACCATCAAGAAGGTCACCGGAATCAGCAACAGCCAGTTCCAAGTGATTGGCTGAGCGAAAACCAACCAGGTGAGCAGCAATAACACCAACTGCGGAAGCAGGCTAAAAATCTGCTGGATGGTGGCCTGCACCGGAAGCAGCATGCGAGGGAAGCTGAGTGAGCGCACCAAGCCAAGGTTTCCGGTTACCGAACC
>CANGGK010000010.1 GCA_947453475.1 Microbacteriaceae bacterium | reverse complement strand
GGTTGACTTGAAGTTCGAGAAGCAGCTTGCCGAGGCAATCGCCGCCGGTAGCGAGCAGGGCCTAATCGCCTCGGCTCACGACCTATCTGAGGCCGGTTTGGCTCAGGCTGTTGTTGAGTGCACTCTTCGCTTTGGCATGGGTGCCCGCATCTGGCTTGGCGAGATCTGCGAGCGCGATGGCGTTGACCGCACCGCCGCTCTGTTCTCAGAGTCAACCGGCCGCGTGCTAGTTTCTGTTGGTCGCGAGGATGACGTGAAGTTCGTCGGCCTCTGTGAAGCCCGCGGAATTCCAGTGCTGCGCATCGGCGTCACCGACAACTCAGACCACCTAGAAATTCAGGACATCGCAAACTGGAACCTAGGCGACCTAGGTGCTGCGCACAAGGGCACTTTGGCTGAGTTGTTTGGCTAAGTAGTTCTTTTTAGTAGTTGAAAACCCGCCAGGCTTTGCAGCTTGGCGGGTTTTCTAAACTTCTGACCGTCGCTATCTTCGATAGTTGCGAATCACATCTGCGATGTACTCGCGATTAAGCCAAAAAGCCTGTTTTGGGAAGTGTGACCCATCTGGCAAAGCTGCGGTGTCTTGCTTATTCCTAGCTTTAGGTCGAACGTGCGCGACCCGCGACGCTTTAGCTCGAGGGAAGTTAGTTTGGCTGCGCTCGATTGCTGCCTTAGTTGCCTCCCAGACACCGCCGGCAACAAGTCGGTCTTCATACGGCATGTTCCAGAAGAAAACCTTGGACAAGGTTAGGCCGTCGTCGTCCCGATCAAAAACTACAATCAGGAATTTCCGCTCTACTTTCTCAAAGAACTCCGAGTCCTCCCAAGTCTGATTACGAATCTCATCAAAGTCGATTTGCGGAAATGACATGTGTTCCCTCGGGATGCCATTTGCTTCGAGACGAACAGTCTTCATTTCGATGGCATTGTCTTGAAATTCTGGAAGCAATTTCTTACTGGTGCCAAGCATCCTGCGGGAAAGGTCGCTCAAGAAACCCTTGTGATTCTTTCCTGACTTGTGAAAGTTAAGGTCGCTGCTGATTGCTCTGACATTCTTACCTAAGAATGGCTTGAACTTCAAAAGAATCGAATCCTCAAAGTTGTAGTCGACTGCGTTTGCAACGGGGGCGTACCCGCCTTGATGACGCTGAATGATTCGGTTTAGGTAGGAGGTTTTGAACGAAAAAGCCCGACTCTTGGCTAGAACATTGGATTTAGGTTGACTTCGAAGTGCTTCTTTTTCGCCGCCCGCGCCTTTTCGACATGCTCCTAGCAAGAACGTGTCGCCTTCCGAGAGCTCGTGGGCCTTTCCCGCAATTACCTTTGCGCGGATGATCTGCCAATCCCGCTTTAGCTCCGCTTCATCCCACTCGGTTATTTGGTAAAGCAAAGGCGCTAAAACGAATTTTTGATCTATTCTTCGCACATCCTTGTTGTAAAGGTAGAAGAGGATCAGCATCAACTGACATTTGATGTAGACGTAGGACGTTTCCCAGTCTTCCTCGATCAGAGCGTGAAAATTAATCATCCCAAGGACGAGCCTCTCCTTCGCCGAGAATGAGCCGTCGGTCCTCCTAAGTAACCCAGTGACCTTGAGTTCGAGCCCGGCTTCTGGGAAGTCGATTTGCTGGTTTGACGGGTCGATTTCGAAGAAGTGAGTTTCAATCAAGCGACCCAAGTCGCCTTTATTTTTGAGATTTTCAACTTTGCCAGGAAGCGTGACAACCTCATCCAAGGTTTTCCCAGTGAGTAAATTTGAATACGAAACAATTGAATCGACTGACGACTTGTCGTACTTTTCCTGAAACATGCTCCCCCTAAAGTCCCCTAGATAAGGGAATTAACCTCGTCTGGCTTGAATATCCTCTGCGAGGACTTTTCCCACGCGCTCAATGAGCCCCACGACAAGAGCATTCCCCATGAAGAACGCGCGTCGGACATCAGAGATTTGTTTCCCGTCGGCGCCCAAGGCAGTCCATCCGTCCGGAAAGCCGTTTAGTCGTTCTAGCTCTGTTGGAGTCAAGCGTCTAAACCCTTCGTCCGTTTTTATGATGTGCTTGAACCGAGATGGTGAAGTGCCACCTTCCCCCGTCAGGATGGTTCGACTGGGGTTGGTAAGCAAGTCAGGGAAAGCCATTTTTCCCTCGGCATAGTTGTATGACGCTCCACTCCCTTTGTGCGTGCGTTCGATTGTCTTAGCGCCTTTCAGGTACTCCCATTCCGCCAATCTGTCTGGGTCGACGAAATACCCGTCTTCGACCTCGGCATTCGGCAGAATAACGTCGCCAAGTGTGCTTTTTTGACCTGCGTATGCTGACTGGGTCTTAAATGTATGAACTTCCCCGTCAAAATAAACGCCAGCGTTGAGGAATGGCGACTTGGCCGACCCTAGATTGAATGATTGAGAAATAACATCCGGTTCGTCATCCAGCAGAAAGACGGATTCCTCGGCGGTGTGTGCCGAAACCGGGAGAGCGCGAGCAAGCACCCCCGACTTGGTTACAAATTCCCTTGCACTCGATGGCACGGTTGAGTTTCGAGTGGCGACAATGAATACCCGAATGCGCCTTTGAGGGAATCCGTAATCCGACGCACTAACCACCCGCCACTCAATCAAATATCCCTGAGATCCGAGGGTCTTTAACATGATTGCGAAATCGCGCCCTCGCTGTGCAGACGGAGATTTCAATAGGCGGTCCACATTTTCAAGAAAGATAGATTTTGGCTTCGCTTGCTTTACTAACCTGAGAATTTCCCACCACAGGACTCCCTTTTTGCCTTCGAGCCCCTTGGATGAATTCAAAGATTTAGCAACCGAGTAGTCCTGGCAAGGAAAACCTCCTACAAGCAAATCAACTTCAGGAATAGCGTCTACGGTTGCAATATCTTCGTTGCAGTGACCTTCGCTTCCAAAGTTTGCAACATACACATCAGATGCGTGTTGGGTTTTGGTTGAAGGTTCCCATTGGTTTGAAAAGACCGTCTTGAAGCCAGCAGGCGCCAGCCCGATTCTGAAACCTCCTACACCCGCGAATAACTCTGCAACAGTACCTACTGGGCTTGCAGGTTCTTCATATTTCTTCGTCGTGTAGGTCATTTCACTCTCCTTCGAAGATCCTAAGTCAATCCACTGACATTTTGGGGATCTCATGAGTGTCTCTCGAATCGAAATAGGTGCCCGCATCTCGCTTGGCGAGACCTGTAAGCGCGATGGCGTTGACCGCACCGCCGCTCTGTTCTCAGAGTCAACCGGCCGCGTGATTGTTTCTATTGGTCGCGAGGATGAGGTGAAGTTCTTCGGCCTCTGCGAAGCCTGCGGAATTCCAGTACTCCGCATCGGCGTCACCGACAACTCAGGCCACCTAGAGATTCAGGACATCGCGAACTGGAACCTAGGCGACCTAGGTGCTGCGCACAAGGGCACTTTGGCTGAGTTGTTTGGCTAAGTAGTTCTTTTTTGGTTGTTGAAAACCCGCCAAGCTTTGGGGCTTGGCGGGTTTTCATTTATTTCAACTAACAAGGGCTTTTCAGCGGGTCTTGTTAGCGATATTGAAACTATTGCACACGAAAATAAAAGTTTGGGCGAAATGAGCCAAATTAGGAAAATATTTTCAGGACGCGGTTGTTTATTAGACTTCCTGCCGATTGAAGTAATCGATTATGTCTTGGCTGTCAGACAGAAGACTTCCTGAATTGTCATTGATTGCTTCTCTCACGCCGGCGATCAACTTATCTGCGTAAGCCCCGGCTGGGTCGCCGAACCAGGCCAGCAATTCACCAACTTGTCGATCATTCTGCGCTAAATGACCTTCGAGCTGTGACTTCTCATCATCGGTAAGATTCATGCTCACCTGAGAAAATTCATCCAGGTCGGAGAGTAATCGAACATATTCGGCCTTTTTTTCAAGATCTAGCCAGTCGATTTGAGACGAATTAAGCACATAAAGGTACTTTGCACTGCAATCGGCAAGCCAACTCGAAAGCTCCGAAGCGAGCGAACTCGGCTTCGCATACGCACTATCGTCATCGACGCTGTCGCCATCGGTTGTGTAAAGCAAATACGACCCAACATCCAGTATGGCGAAGCTGCCAGACCAAGAAATTGGACCAGGGCCATCGGAGTGATAAGAAAACTGAGCCAAGACACGCTCGGAATCATATCGATCGGTTGCCACATATGCATCCGTCAAAGACCTCAAGAACTTGACTGGCTTCTCGCCAACTACAAGTTGAACAACTTGCCAAGTCGTTGAATCTTGAGTCAGGAAAACAAACCGGGGTACTGCCCCCATCTGGCGCTCAAGATCGTCTCGGTCCGGCTCGAAATCTCTCGACCACCACCCCTCAGGCTCTTCTTCCAAGATAATTTCCTCGGATGCGTCAAACGCAAACCATTGGGCCGCTTTGAAGCGATCAATACCGGCTTTCAAATTGAGCTCAATCCAGTCATCCGCAGCAACTGGGTTGAAAGTCGCGAGAGCGCCGGCTTCAAGATCCTCTCCAGAGCCCGAAAGCTCTACCGGTTCTTTGCCGACAGAATATTTTCTAGCAATAAATGTCGGAGCATTAGTCAAAACTGCCTCCCTTTATAAGTTTGCTTGCGAAGTCAGCATAGTCAAGCCGATAGGCCAACTCTGCCTCAGTCTTGGCGATCGACAGTTCGTACTTGGATAACGCAAATTTGATCAAATGGTTAAGGACCATCACGATGTTTGCGTAGACGATGAACTTCAGTGCATCTCCCCAGCCCAGACCAGTAGCTGCAGCCCAGACGGCAAATACCAACTGGGTGCCCAGAATGACCCATCGCATCAAGTTCCAGAATTCACCTGCGGAAGCAAGCACCTGCTTCGATCTCAAAATCGACGCCCAAAGTTTCTGATCAACTTCACTCATGACAAACCCACTTCTCTCATTGAAAATCTGATCAAGAGAAAACTAATTGCAACCTAGGACATTCGAAACGCCGAAATCAGCTCGTTCGACCTCGAAAACTTCGCCGAACATCTTCTCGGAACAATCGAAGTTGCCGCAATCTAGCACCTAAATGGTGTGGTCTTGCAGCAGCTACTCAAGAGTTAGGGACCAAGTGTCATCAAAGAGTCGAGTAAAAACGGTTACCGCTGACTGCACAATGCCATTCAGTAAAGATTCGAACAGCTACTTGTTTATTTGAGTGAAATTCGCCTATCCCTTGGTCAGCTTGAAACTGACCTCATAGCGATAGAAGTCGATCTGTGGCGCGACAACGAGGGCGCGCTGGATTTTCTTGTCATCGTCAAGACCGATAATGATTCCTCGGACCTCCTGCCCCGGCTCGCACAATTCTTCCTTTACGTACCCCATGTAACGCTGGATCTGGCCAACCACAACATCGCTGACTCGGCCGCGTTTTAGTTCGACCACCAGCAAGGACTTTCGATCTTTGCTGACAGCAAGGATATCCAGGGGGCCGGTATCTGAAAGAAATTGCCGCCCGACCTTCTCGCCATCTTCTTCATAGATGTCAAAGTTTTTTCCCAGCTCTGTTCTTTCCCAGTTACTCACTAGGAAGTCCTCCAGGTGCTTTTCGAGAACAAATGACACAGGGTTCTCGACATCTTGTTCATTTACAACGATCTCTGGGACATTTCCTAACAGGATGCGCTCTATTTCTGCAGCAAAGCCATCAAGGGATTGGACGGTGCCAAGACCACCAATGCTTCTGGTCAACTCTTCAGACATGGCCTTCTTATCGATCAGCTCTGGAAACCAAACGATCGGACGCCTGTGAGGTAACTTTTCTCCAGGAGCATAGAAATACGCCCCCGTAATTTTTCCAACGTGAAAATAGCCCTTGCCGTTGGAGCTTAAAACCACATCACCCTCGCTGAGCCCCTCCGCCACGGTCCAAGTCATTCCACACGCAAGGCCAGCGCCAATTTTGTTGGTAGATTCACCACTCGCCATTATCACGGGGATGTAATCGCGATTAAACTCCTTCCAAACGGCAGGGAACTTTCCCGTCAGGTCAAGATCAGCCATCCAACCGGTGCCGACCCACCCCTGGGCTACCGCATCTGGTGCGTAAACTCCGCCTTTGCCGAGACTTACTCTGTAATAACGCGTCACTTGATCTCCCACTTTGTGTTTGCATCCCTATAACTAAGCCTAGCCACGCTCTCTCTAGCTGGAGAGCGCACCCAAATCACCGAGCCAGCGCAGTAATTGAACCGCAGGGATGTCTGGAGTTGCCTACGTCAGCGAATCTAAATCGGCGGGAGTAATCCAAAGAAATTCGTCATGGTCACTACTTCGACCAGAGAATTCGCTTAGCACTCGGCAAAGTAATACCTCGAGCCAAATGTTTGTCTCCCGACTTAACGTGTCACTCACATCGAAGGTTCGCAGTGTTTGGGTCGGCTCAACTTTGCCCCCTCCCCCGAGGGGGCAGCCTACTCTTGTGCGCGGTGCGACGTGGGACCTGAATACGTTCGTCGTGCAGCCGCTGCAACGATGCCGGTTTGCTAGTCTTTACGAAATAGCCTTGGGGGTCAAGTGAAAAAAATAATTGAAGAAATGCGGGCGGCACTAGCCAACCTGGAGCCCCCATTTGACTATCAAAGAGATTTCATCCGATTCGTAGACGCCTGTATTGCACATGGCCTTTCTTACAACAAACAACTTTTCACCACCACAGCACAAGCCCAAAGACAGCATGAGGCTTGGTTTACCGCAGACCCAGCAGGTTGGCTCAAGCTTTTCCCCAAGGCGTACAACCAGGCAAACCTAATCCTCATTGAAAAGGGTTTAAAGCCGCTCGGCCCACCGAGAGCAACAGCTCAGGAGGGAAAGAAAAACCCAGCCGAAGGGTCGAGTGGGAATCTTGACCGAGGCCGAAAGCAAAACGTGCCTTCAGCAAGGGAGCTTTTCTTAGCAGAGCCCATGGTTGCTAGCCTCGGGAAGTTCGAATCGCCCCTCTCGCCTACAGCTCGAGTAGCGGTGACTCGACATGCTAGAAAGCTTGCCCTGGGTCTCCAAGATTCGGAACAAGCAATTAGCGCAAACAAGCATTCCGCGAATGCGGTCGCAAAGGCTCTAGAGATTGAGAGCCAAAACGTTTTAGGGCTCGAAGAGAAGCTCACTGTGCTTGATGCGGAACTCGAGATAAGCATTGACACTAGAACTTTGTTTGCGCTCCACAGCAGCAATGGGCAAATCGTGGCCGCGCTGCGGGCTGCTTTATCGGATATTTTAATCCTCAAAGATTTGAAGATCAGCGATTACCTTCTGTCGGCCGTAACCCAGTCAGAGGAACTGAGTGAGTACTCGGAGTCGCAGCGCATGGGAATTCTCCAAGCGATGGAAGAGCACGGCACTGCATTCTTTAGCTTGTTGGTTCAGAAAGTCAGAAATGAGATTCTCCTTCGACTATTGAACCGTCTGTCTCTCGAAAAGGACCATTGGCATTATTGCAACGATGTTCTTAACGATTGCGAATGCAAACCTTCCATTTTCGTGGAACGGTCTCTAGTTCAGCTAGACATAGAAATAGCCGAAGTGCGCAAAACACTGTCCAAGCTAAAAAACAGCGAACTTCAGATTCCGGATTTCACTTACACTTTGACAGGCTTCACGAAAATCGCTGCCGGCAACAACGTGGGTGCGTTGCGCCGATTGATTTCAAACCTTTTCCCGGCCAAATTTTCTCCCTCACCGACGGACATATCTCGGGGAATTTCGATTGCGGAAGCCCAATCAAAACAGATAATTGTCGCTCATCAGAAGCTAGATTCTGAGGCCAGGCCATTGCGCACCGAGCTCACAAAACGGAGAGTTGAAGTCGAAAAACTTCTAAAATCGATTGCCTCTTTTGAAGCAACAATTTCAAAATCTGAAAAAGCAAAAGAAGACTCCTTGTCACAGCTAGATGCGCTTCTGAAATTCACCATTGAGACTTCGCATAACGGATTCACTCTGTCTCTTTATAGGGAGTTTAGAAAACGCAATGAACTGCTACTTGACAGCATTCTTATGTTTGAATCTGAACCCGAGGCCCTTCTTCAGGAAAGTGTTGAAGACCTATTGGGTGCCGTAGATGCAGTACTAATTTGCGAGAGCCTGAGAGAGGACGGCTTGACCAAGTGCGACACGTGCAACGGCGCTCTGCCTGGCTGCCACTGCATTTCTTTGGAGGACAAAGCCTTTGTGCTGGCTGAGCACTACTTTGGATTGACCAAAGATAAATTGATAGCGAGACTGGGACAATACGGGAGTTGGGTGTGGGGCTTGTCGCACCTTGGGGAGGCCGGACGCCTTTCTCGCCTAATTGAGCTAGCACCGTGGGACAAAAACCATCTTGAATTGACGCTTTTGAGGGCATATTTTGCGCCGTTGATTAAGCGCCACTTTGAGGGCCGCTCTCAGCCGGATGACTTACCAAAGATTTCCATTTTCAAAACCTTAGATTCCAGCGCCTCTAAATACGGCGCCGCAGAAGAACACGTTCACGAATTATTACTGAAGGCAGCGGACCAGCTTGACCCTAGGGGCTATTTCACGACGCATTTGCCGGAAGTATATGGCCAATACCTGGCTAAGAAATCGAAAGCGCTCTTCGATAGTTTGCCTCAGATCATACCCGACTACTCGGATTAGGTCCTTCGTCCGAAAATCACAAGATAAAGCGAGATAGCCTACATCCAGTAATCGCATCTGTGATATCGCTTCCTCAGAGGCGGTAGGTCTCAATTAGAGTGCCTGATTCCTGTCGTCATCTCCAAAATTCGAGCTTTTCGCTTTCGTAGCCTCATTGACTAGCCAAAACGCACCCATGCAAGAATTTGAAACGTGGGTCGCAAGATTGGTTATAAGAATCGCTATATCTAGGGGATTGAATCGGTTCTCAGCCAAAGGGCCATAGGGGATAAATGAAGTAACCCTGGCCGCGGATTCTCCGATGTAATTTTTACTAACGAATGAGCCAAGTTGGGAGGCGCTTTCAAGTTCAGAGGCCATGAAATTCATGAAATTTGACTGTTCGACTTCCAGCGAATGCTGATAGTTGAGATCATTGGCATAGATGTATATTCCAGGGCCGTACTTCAGGTTCTCAGGATCCGCCGGCCTTAAGCCCATACCAACTGACGCATTGCCGAGCGTGAAAAAGGCAACATCTTCGTTGGAAAAACCAGGATTCCAACCTTCTTTTTCCATAATTTGAGGAATAAGCGTTCGAGCCTTATCAAGAGCGGTTTGAAAATCGGGCAGGATTTCGCCCCCGCTGTATTCGTCACCCCAAAACACGCCCAGTAGGTCATCCCAGGTATCTCGAGCTCCACTCTCTGGATGTTGGGAGTAAGCGAACTCGATTCCCTCAATGTCTTTCCACTTGATGGCGATTTCATGAGCAATAGTCGCTTGAGCGAGCACAAACTCGTGAAAAACCTTTAGAAGACTTCTGTTCAAAGGGTTGAAGGCAAATGAGGTTCGAAGTTTGAGAAGCCCCTCGTTGTAAATCGCTGCACCGTGCACAAACTCACTATTGATCGCATCTGCAAGGGCAGATCCCAACTCATCGTCCATCCGACCGATTTCAGTCTCCGCGACGATTTCCATCCAGTTGTCAGGACTCGCCTCGATAAAGCGGCCTTCCGCTTCTTTGAATACTCGCTGGCACAGAAATGCTGGCCACCAGCGATATTCGTCTTCACCGTGCACGATGGATTCTTGGTCAATCAGTAGACGTTTTACGAGGTGATCGCGGACTTCAGCCCACGATACGTTTGGGAAATCCTGCTTATATTCAGGCGAACCAACATTACAGTTGGCGCAATACTCACCTGAATAAAGTCGTCCGCAATTTGGACAAGATTCCATAGCTCCCCCTAGCTAGTTGTCAAAAGTATAAACGCCAGGCACCGCATGCGTCTAAGGTTGCATAACCTCCAGAGCTAATGGGAGTGATAGGTGTAGCCCTTCAAAAAGAGCCCCTACAATTTCTATTGTTTCAGGGGTTATCTTGAAATACGCGTTCTGGCGATACTTGAGTGCTAAATCTCGGATTCGCTTTTCAACCTCATGCATAATCTCCTGATCTCCAACGACAAGGGCGAAGGAGTCCTCGAACCAACTGTCATCGAGACTCGACCCCAGGGCTTCAAGAACCTCGCAGTCGAGATTCTCCAGTTCAATCAAAAGCTCTTTGTTCGCCTTCGCATTAGCCTCGACCGACACCTCGAGGCTTTCGGGATTCCAAGCCGTGATTACAAATAAGGTTCGTGCGCCAAACTTGGACAAGAAAAACTTTGAGTCAGCAACCTCGAGTTGATGTGCGGGTCGTGCTACGAGCCTGCAATCGCCAGACCAAATGGAAACTTTTGAGCGCGCGTAGGCATCTGCTAGTTCTTGGTTCAAGTTAGTCACTTTCTGTAGTTTTTACCCGAGCACCTCTAACTGACAAGAATACGGAACCGTCGAACTGGGGGACCTGAAGTCGACTTGAAGGCTTCTAAACCTATGAAACTTTAGTTCACCGCTTTTCGGACGAACGGCAAATCTAAAGCGGCCATCACTGAAGCGATCTCACTTATCCAGACGGGAAGTAACGCTCATATGTGCGTCAGAGTGGTTAGGCCCGCCGATGTCTCATCCTATTGATACGCTGACATAAGAAAATAACCGGGGGAACGAATGTCAAGAATTATCGACAACGAAGACGTACAGCTACTTGGTGTCCTTCGCGAACACCTCCCGAGCAGCCGACAGCTCGATGCGTGCGTTGGCTACTTCAACTTGCGTGGATGGCAGGGGCTCCGCGAGGAACTGCATGCGATGCAGAGCCACGCAGACATCGATGATTCTCCCGAGCGCGTTCGACTACTTGTTGGCATGGCTTTATCTGGCAGTGAGCAAACGAAATCGTATTTGTCGATTTTAGGCGCTGATGACTCGAATGATATGGGGCTAACCAAAGCGGTCATGCAAGCAAAGGCAGCTGTTCGAGAATTCGCGCAACAGCTAACTTGGGGTGCACCCACAGAACACGATAGAAATGGCATTCGAGACCTACTCGACGATCTTCGTTCAGGATTTCTAAAGGTAAAGTTCGCGGCCCGCAACCCCCTTCACGCAAAACTATATGTTTGCCATCTCGCTGGTCCTGTCCAGAATTTCAGAGCGATTGTTGGGTCCTCGAATTTTACTGCTGCCGGCATGCATCACCAGGGTGAGCTGAATCTCGAAGAATCTGACGTTCAGCAAGGCCAAAAGCTATACAAGTGGTTCACTGATAAGTGGTCGGACAATTTCAGCGTTGACATTACTAATTTGCTTATCGAGGTTCTCGAGAACTCTTGGGCGACAATCGATCAACCTAGCCCCCGCTTAGTACACCTCAAGATGGCCTACGAACTATCGAGGGATGCCCGGGCAGGAAGAAATCTAGATATCCCGGCGATTGTCGCGGCGGACTTAACTCCTTGGCAGGAGTCGGCGGTTCGTGTAGCAACCAGAATGCTCAAGCAACGCGGCCTAGCTGTAATTGGTGACGTCGTCGGATTGGGTAAGACCCTCACAGGAACTGCTATCGCTGCTACCTATGGTGAGAGAGTTCTGATTATTTGCCCAAAGAACCTGGTAACGATGTGGCAAAAACACCTGGATACTTATGAGATTCATGGCAAGGTAATGAGCCTTAGCATGGTGAAAAAGGACCTGCCGGACCTGGTTCCTCACAAGCTCGTTCTCGTGGATGAATCCCACAATATCCGCCACACGTCTCGGAATGACTGGCAAGTAATCCACGACTACATCGAAACATGGAATTCTGACGTTGTTTTAATGACTGCAACGATGTTCAACGCAGACCACTTCGATATCAGCGGTCAACTGAAACTGAAACTTCCAACTGATCAGGATTTGGGCATCCGCCCGGAGGAGCACATCGCCAGCCTTGGGCAGGACGGTGAGTTCCAGTTGGCTCAAAAAACAAATGGGCGCCTTTCGACGCTCGAAGCTTTCGAACAGTCAGCCTTTCCCAAAGACTGGCAGCGACTTCTAGGCCAATACCTTGTGCGACGCACGCGCCGCTATCTTGAGGAAACCTATGGTGAGGTAGACGCCGAAACCGGCCGCATATTCTTCCGCTTCAACGACGGAACGAAATTTAGTTTTCCTAAACGAATTTCAATGCCCCTCAAATATCAGGGAGGCCCCAACGACCCAGGCGATCGATTGGCCTCGCTAGAGAATTTCGAAGCACTTGATCACATGAACTATGCCCGCTACCAACCAGGTCGCTATCTCCTACCTGAGATTAAGCCTGAAACTGACAGCGAAAAATCACTTCTTGAAGACATGCTGCGAGCTAACTCCACCAACGGATTTATTAAGACAACTGTCTTGAAACGGTTGGCGTCTTCTCCAATGGCCTTTTTCATAACGGTTGAAAAGATGCTTCATCGTGCGCACGTTCTCAAATATGCATTAGACAACGGCTTGGCTGTCCCTATTGGCACGCTGGATGATCGCGCCTACGCTCTTTCTGACAGCGATAAGGGCATTGATGGGGACATCGTCATTGACGGGGAAACTTCATCAGACAACCTTGCCGCGTCATGGGTCAAGGGTCTGACTGCTGGTGCTTGGAATGAAATCGCAGCTAAGTCATATGCGAAGTTGCTGAGTTCCACACCCCGGGGCCTGCGTTGGGCGCGCCACGAACTTTTTAAATCTCACGAATTCTCGAAAGCAGTTGCCGAGGACAATGCAGTACTCCAGGCTATAGTCGATGAGTTTGGCGACTGGGATCCTGCCCACGACAGCAAGCTGATCGCCTTGGCTGAAAGAATAAATAACCTTGGCGCCACTGAGAAACTTCTAGTTTTCAGCGAATACAAAGACACGATCGATTACATCGCCAAGTATCTGGCACCGCTTTGCCCTAATGTCCAAATTGGGTCTGTGTCAGGCGACTCCGACAACCCAACGATTCTCGCTAGACGCTTCTCGCCTGAATCCAATAAGAGTCTTGGTGGGCTCCCGAAGGATTCGACCGAACTTCAGGTCCTTCTGGCCACGGACGTTCTTTCCGAAGGACAGAACCTTCAAGACAGCGCACTGGTTTTGAACTGGGATTTACCGTGGACGATTATTAAAGTGATCCAGAGAGCTGGTCGCGTTGACCGAATAGGTCAAAAATCTGACACCATTCATGCTCTATCTTTTATGCCTCATGAAAGCGTGGATGACCGCATAACGCTTATTAAGCGCCTTGCCAAGCGCCTGCAAACCAACCAAGACATTTTCGGCGGTGGAGAGGACATTCTCGCGCAAGACTTTGGCGATGACGAGTTTGACCTCGAAGGAATGTTTGATGGCAAACACGAACTTGCAGCATATGAAGGAGAAGTGGATTACGGCTCCTACGCCCTTGGTATTTGGGACGGCGCAACTCAAGCGGAGAGAAATGCAGCCGCGGCTCTACCAGTTGGTGTCTCAACAACCAAGTACGACATGCAAGGCAAAACTGTCTCACTGGTTCACTCAAAAGTGACTCAAAATGACAACGCCCCGGTTGACCTACTTGCCAGTATCGATAGCGCTGGTTCAACGAGGACCATCACACAGCTTGAAGCCCTAAAACTAACAGCGAGTGAACCCGGAGAGGCATCAGCGCCGGAAATCCCAGGGCATTTGGAGAATGTGGAACTCATGGTGAAAGAGGCCATCGCGCCACAAGCCAACCAAACCAAGGTTCTTCTAAACCATGGCATACGCAGGAATGTTTATAGCCTGCTGACAGAATTCGCTGGCTCTGGCGAAACACCAGATGATCTATCTAGCGATGTTGAAACTATTGCCACGTCTCTTCTGGCTTACCCAATTTTCAAAACTGCAGAGGATAAATCTAGAGAAATTTATCGCGCGCGTCATAAGAATGGTGCCCTAGAAACGGTCCGGGCTATCGTAGAACTTCACCGTAATGGTGAACTCCTGGACCAGCTCGGGTCCCATTCCACAGATCTTGAAATAGTGCTCAGCTTCGGATTCGTTAGAGAGACGATGTAATGACAACTCCCATTTACCAACAAGTCCTCAATTCATTCTCGGCAGGCGGCTTGAAGTCTGTCTTTCGCGATGTTCTCGGATGGGATGTCAAAGCTGATGAGCAGGTGTCTTTTCAACTCAATGGTGTCGAGGTGAAGGGCAACAAAACCGCAAGTATGCTCGCTGCGATTGCTGTTTTCGATTTTGACTTCACAGCCGTTGACAACGTTTCTCCACAACTCCAAAATGACCTTTCTCGCGAAGTCGGATTAAGGTATGTAGAACACCTATTGGTCATCCGGACCAAAAACTCTGAGACTTGGTTGTGGCCCAAAAAAACTGCCGGCGGCACTCTAACTCACGAAAAAATCGTAGTCCAGAGCAATCATTTGCCAGTGTTTTTGGCCCAACGTCTTGCTGGCCTTCGTTATAGTGCGTCGGAAATTATGCAAGGAGTCTCGGTTACGAATTTACGTGAAAAATTGCGTGGCGCTTTCGATACTTCTAACGTAACTAAAAAGTTCTATGATCGATTTCGAAAAAATCACTCGTTACTCGCCGGTTCTATTTCCGGGCTGAACGCAGAGGATTGCGGCTCTTACGCCACACTTTTGTTGAATCGCTTGATGTTCATCTTCTTTTTGCAGAAAAAAGAGTTTCTAAACGGCGACGCGTTCTATTTGCAGACTTGCTTGGCCAAGTTACAGGCTCTGAACTCCGGGGACAGATTTTACAATTTTTACAAAGATTTGTTGCTTACCCTCTTCTTTGATGGCCTAAACGATGCAAAGCAAAGCTATAGATCGCCTGCTGTTGCAAGAATTTTAGGAAAAGTTCCCTATGTTAACGGCGGAATATTTGGAGAAACAACTCTTGAGTCCTCCAATGACATTCAAATTCCAGATCAGGTTTTCAGCGACATTTTTGAATTTTTCGAGTCATTTACATGGCATCTGGATACTCGCCCGACTGGTAAATCGGATGAAATCAATCCTGAAGTGCTCGGCTACATCTTCGAGCAGTACATCAATTTTACTGTCGGTGGAAAAAAGGAAAACGGCGCCTACTACACGAAGCAAGACGTTTCCGGCTACATGGTCGGCCAAACACTTGTTCCGCGCATTCTAGATCTCCTCATCGCCGAGGGGCTTACCCCGTTGTCGCTGATTCCCCTGAGCGGCGACAGATACATTCAGGACTCTCTGACACATGGATGGGACTCGCAAGCAGAGGATTGGATCAGAGTTGAAGGACGACTCGAACTTCTTTGGCAAGGTGACCCCATTGAGTGGGGTGACTTAGATTCGGCTGCCCCCGATAGCGCCGTGTGCCTACCAGGCGAATCATTTGTTGAAATGTTTCATCGACGCGAACGAGTAGAAGCTTTGCGACAAAAGATTGCCGGCGGCCAGATTAGCGAAGTCAATAATTTGGTCACTCTTAACCTAGATAGCCAGCTGCTGCTTCTAGACGCCTTACATTCTCTCGATGACGGCAATGACATCGAGATACTGTGGAATGGCATTTCTAGAATCAGTGTTATCGATCCCACCTGCGGTTCAGGAGCATTTTTATTCGCAGCGCTTGAAGTTCTTGAGGACATTTACAGCGCTTTGCTCGATGCGGCAGAGATGTTCACCGGAACAAATGAGTTTGCAAGGTCGTTGATTGAAGAACTGAATATTCATCCAAGTCGACGCTACTTCATTCGTAAAAAGGCTGCACTAAGTAATCTGTACGGCACAGACCTCATGCCTGACGCGATTGAAACGGCAAAACTTCGCGTCTTTCTTGCCTTGGCCGCCTGTTTAGATTCATCCGCGGAAATTGAGCCGCTACCAGACTTAGATTTCAATTTCAAACCAGGCAATCTTGTCGTCGGCATTAAAGATCTGGATGACATCGAACGCATTTCCGAAGGCGACCTAACCTCTCGACTTGAGTTAGCTGCGATTGAGCCCCAAATCGAGAGTTATGCCCAGGCCTACCTCAATTTCGTTGAAAGCTCAGTTCAGGGGAATGGCACAAACACATCTGACAAAGCCACGCTCGTGCGCCTTAACAAAGAGATCACTGCCGCATGCGACTTGGCCCTTGCAAGAATGCTGTTCATCCCCGAGGCAGATGTTACGGATTGGATTTCAAAAAAACGTCCATTCCACTGGTTTGCTGAGTTCCCTCAAATAGCAGCTCGCGGCGGATTTGATGTTGTTATTGGAAATCCCCCATACGTTCAACGTCGTGACACTGATACGAGTGATTTCCGCGGCTATTTCACCACTAATGCGCCAGACCTGTTCGCCGTCTGCTACGAACGGTCGCTTTCACTTCTCGCCGACTCAGGTCGCCATGCCTTTATCGTGATGCTAAACCTGGCATTCTCTAGCGGCTTTGACAGACTGCGAGAACGAATAAGCTGCCGAGATGGCGCTGAATGGTGGAGCACCTTCGGCAAACGTCCGGACTCCCTATTCACCGGAGTCCAGGTTCGTAACACAATTCTAATTCTGGCGCCTGGCAAAGGAGTTTTTTCAACTTCGCAGCAAATTTTCACTAAGGCCTCAAGAGGAACCATGTTTAAAAACATTGAGTACTTCCCTCTTAATCGAGTCGGCGACAGCGCCCCCTTTAGGTCGGGAATCGCCAATCAACTTGTGGAGACTATTTCAAAAGCCAAACAGCCGCCTGGTAAAGGACTGTCTACTCGGAGTATTTATCTGCGAAAGACTGGAAGCTATTGGTTTCCAGCTCTGCCGGAAATTCCTTCCGTACTCTCGGCTGAGCGAGAATTGACCGCCGAACTCGATCCAGGGGTTCCCTCGATTCAACTGCTGCCTGACGAGAGCGAGTTGACGGCATTAGGAGTACTTGCAGGCAAAATTGGATATCTCTGGTGGTCGGCGTCAGGTGATGATTTTCACACAAAAACATCTGAATCGTTGAAACCACGATTGTTTGCACTGACTGTCTCAGGTTCTGAAAACCTAACGCGACTTGCTACCGAGGTTATCCAAGCTGGCTACACAGCGACGTTTGCGTCTCAGAATGCCGGCTGGTACCAATCAAACATCCGGTGGAGTGCACTTCGCGAAATCACAGACAAATTTGACTCGGCCCTCTTGAGAGAGCTCGGACTCGAAGAGCATTGGCGCCCCTTAAACATCTGGTATCGCCAAGTCATGAAATCAACTCGCGAGAACGCAAACGGCGTAAACCTCTCTGAGAACTTGGCTAGAAGAGTATTTCGTGCCGCTCAGTTGTAAGCTCATCAAAATATGGGGGAGATATCTATGACACATCAAGTTGCCAGCCTATTGCTGAAGGTGAATCAAAGGTCTGCGCGAGTTGCTATTTCAGGCCAAGAGGTTGACTCTAGTATTTCTGATCTCGAGTCACCAGACGGTTTACACGCGGAAGTGGCGGTGCAATCTCACCCAGACGGAACGATCCACGTGCGTCTCTCGGAATTTTTGTCTAGCCCACCACCCCTCTACAGTCACTTGACCCGCAACGGAGTCATGACTGTTCAAATTCGCGAGGATGGTAAGTGGGTTGCCCTGTTGCGCGCATTACGCCCTGGTGGCAAAGACTACCCGACTCTGAACGGGGTATCTTGGGATGAGTTGGATGGCCTCCTCGGCGCAAATGCGAAGCAATGGCTTGAGGGCCTCGGGTTTGAAACCGGCACATGGTCAGAATTGAACCCGAAGGCGGCTAAGTTCAAGGATTCGTTGGCAGTTGCGATTTCTGCCGAGGATGGAAATCTTCTTGTTCTACCCTGGGCCCTGACGCGTGTCGTAGCGCTTATGAAGAAACTAGGCAAACCAGCAGTTGTGGACCTCAGCTAGTGGTGGATTTCTACCCGATTCACATGCCAGAGGACTCTTCCCCGGGTCACTGTCTCGCGACGTTCTCGACAGTTCTTTCTTCGCTGTCGATTGAGCTTGGCACTTACTTTGATAACCAGATGAGCGCAAAGTATGGCGCCCACTGGTTTACTCAGCTATGTGAAGCCCGACGGGCAACAGATTCGCACTACATTTACACAAGCAGGTTAGACCTAAGTTGGATCATCAACGAGCCTTTCCGCTACGTCGATTCACCGATTCGCGAGTACCTACCTAAGAATGAGTACCAGTTTTACCCGTCGTTGAAGAAACTTCTAGCGACTCGAAACCAGTGGTACCACGATCACAACCCGCACAATATTTCAGGGCTAAGAAGCGCACTTAGTCTGGTGAAATATGTCGCAGATAAGTGTGGGCTCGAGCTCGCGGATGAGCTCCTCCCTGTCATAAGCCGCGTCAACGCTATTGCGGCAGGTTCTTACACAGGTGTTGGCAAGAATAATGTGCCGGCGCAGCCGGCCTCAGGCTCATCGGAAAGCCCGAAGTCACTCAAACAAAGTGCGGTTGGTGCGACCTGGCTGGGCATTGTTGGTCCTCGAAAGATTCAGTTAAACGCTTCGGGGTCACTTATCGACTTAGATGCGGCAAAAAACGTCACGTCTGAGATTGGCAACACGACAACAAATCGATACTACAAATTGTGGCGAGCGCTCGAGCTCGACTGGCTGTGGGTGGATGCCAATGGCGCAGTAGCAGCGAACTTTTTGGGTTCGTTACGCATGGTTGGGTACTGGGGTTCATCTGCTGATGAGACCGAACAAGACCCATTCGCTAAGTTTCTGTTACCTCGGAGCTACACATTTGCAGGCGGCAAGCTTCACGATCGGGAGTCCATGCTGTCCCTCGATGAATCTCACATCGGACCAATTACGAAATCCACGCTTATGCGGGGCAGGGACACTATTCAGGAAGGCGAAATAATTCGAGTTACCTGGGATGGCGACATGATTTATTTCGGTGATTCAGGCCCTGAGTACATCGGTGAAGTTGAATCGAAGGACTGGTTTGCCAGCCACTTCTTTGTTGAGACGGTCGAAGCGGACTAGATTCAGAATTCCGGGGGGGCACATGGACATTTTTGAAGCGGAGCGCGTCTGGGGAGACGCGCTGAGTAACCAATCGCTGGTGGTTCAGCTTGAGTATGACGATGAGCTTGCCCGCAAGGCGCTTCAAAGAATTGGTTACCTGATCCAACGCGGAGATATCTATGTGGTAGAAACTGGCCACATGGCATCTCTCTTAGTTGGCCTAAATCTAGTAGCTTCTGCAGAACTGGAACAAGGCGCGCTCTGGGCCCAAATTATGTCAGCTCTGAACAACTTGGAAAATAATCAAGGCAATCAGGTTCGAATCACAAAGCTACATCGCGCGGCTCTAAATCGTTTTGGGCTGCAGCGATTCGAACACCCCTTGGGGCGCATCGGTGAAATCATTCTGCACGCTGGTATACCCGTGCATAGCCAGAAGACATTCATCCAGAAACTGATTCGCGAATATCGGACGGTTCCCAACTTTGACGCTGCTTATTTTTGCAACGAAGTTAGGTCAATACCTCGCGAGCGCATACAGTCGAAAGGCTTGGACGCCCCTACGTGGCATTTCATCAACCAGGCCGGTGAGGTCGCGGAGGATTTTGTAGAAAAGTGCATCGAAGTTCTTGATGACCTCCAAGACGACGGGGTTTTGAACAGCGGCGGTGGCCAAGGACTTCCAAAACGAGTCATCGACGAGATCGTAAGAGTTGTGTCTGAGCTGGGCTCCCTAAGACGAGCCAAGAGTGCGGCTCGCATTTTCTCGCCTCAGATTCGCTGGCGATCAACGGAATTGCTTGCTCTTCTTCCAGTTCTGCCAGAAAACGCCTATTCACAAAGCAATTGGACGATGGATGCCCAATTCCACCAAAGTGAAATTCATGTCCCTAGAACTATGCCGGGCCTTACCCCTACCCGCGCAAGTTTCGAAATTCGAGAAGTCACTCCCAATGTTTCTTTCGTAGCTTCAGTGCTTCAGAACGTCAATGGGCAGGCCTTCAATCGCCGTTGGAACACGAAGCTCTTTACAGAGGATGCGCCTGTCCTAATATTCAAATCCGATGGTTCCATGGATCAGATCCGAGGCCCCATCGAACCCGCTGTTCACCGAGTTCTCGTTCGCGAATCGTATAAGGGCATTGAGACTCGAATCGAAGTGGATGGGGTTGCGCAACTCAGACGGATCGATGCACCGCTGGGTTGGGGTTCAGGCGACTCAAAGACTAACTGGGTGGCATATGAATTAGACCTAGACGGCGCCGAACTTTTCGCCATCTTCATTGGAAGTACCAAAAAGCCTGCCGTAAAGAGACCCGTCTCTGCTTATAAAAAGCCCCAGGTGCATGAGAGCAATGAAATACCTGGCGTTTTCGATCAACTAGGAAACTCAATCCTCAGCGCACCTCCGAACGTAATGGTGCCGCCTAGCGATGGCGGGGATGATATTTGGACGTATCGACTCACGAACATGATCGACGCATCGATTCTGGAAACATCACTCACCCCTGACAAGGGCCTCCTCAAGCCGGTCTTTGGCCGGGAGCTAGACGGAAGCTTCGAAGTTTCAGTCTCCAAGGGTTTCGGAACTGGCCTGAAATTCAACGCCAACATCGTGACTGGCCTAGAAAACTCAGCACGCGAGATGCGAAGTCTCGCTGACGACGGCAAAGGACTCGAGAAATTTTCAACCACTCTTAGAAGAGGGGATTTTGAGCTTGAACTTGCCTTCGGGCCGCAGGAGATTGAAACACACATCACAGATGCCAATGTCAGTGCTCAGCGTCTAGTGATTCAGCCCGCTCATGAAAGTTTTGAGCTGTTAAACACAAGTTCGCTCAGAAAGAGCACCTGGTTCACACCGGTCAAGGCCCACATAGAAGACCTGCCGGACTTGCAGTTTTATGCCGCGCTACGAGATCGGGTGGGCGTTCGGCTAGTCGGAGTCAGCTCGGATAAAACAGTCATTGAGCTGGCACCGAAAGAATCAGCCTCACGACTGCGCTTCAACCTTGCCGAATTGGCTGAAACCGCCAACCACAAAGGGCCACTTGAGCTCCACCTGCTAACTGATGCCGGCAGAAACCTTGCTGCGGGCCAGGTTTACCCAAGAAAAATATTTGAGAGTTTCACATTCGATGCCATGTCGGGTGAACTTCAATTCACGTTTCGTTCCGACACCGCTCCCGAGGGTTTAGAAATAGCCTTTTACTCCTCCAGGGCGCCGTGGATAAAACCAATTGTGATCCCATTGGTAGGTTTTATGACGTCCGTTCCGGAGGAGATTTTAGGTTTCGGGGAGGCGTACTTCACGATCGCTATCGCAAACGCTTGGGTCGAGTCGGTCTTTCCTGACATCCCAGATAGGTCCGGGACAAACACCGGTCGATTTGATGCCGGCGAAATCGTCCCCGAGACATCAGCTGATCACGCACTTGCTTATTGGTTGACGAGCGGCATTCAAACACAAAAGCTGTTTTCTATCAGCCTAGAACGCGCCTGGCAGTGCATGCTCCTTGGGAACATGCAGTCGGGGGCAATAGTCAATCGTGTTGCCATGAGAGACTTCGCGGCTACCATCCTGCGGGAACAGCCTTCGCTAGCGCTGAAATCCTACCCGAGCGAACTTCGAGACGACGAGCACTACCTGAAGCATTTGTTCACTGCAGGACTGTTGGCATCTAGCGCGAGCACCGAAATCGATATCAGCAATTACGCTAACAAGCCGGTGCTGGCTTGCCTACTAGCTGATGAAAGCGACGAAAACCAGATGGAGAGTCTGATTGCGCTGGCGACTGCATTCTGGGGCCTCAGGAACCCCAAGCAAGAAGACCTAGGCGAAGACGATGAATCACTTTCCTCGACTCTAATTTCGAAGTCAAGGCTATTTGCGACTGTGCCTCAACTCTTCGCCTTATGGAGCGAAGAGGAATTTGAATCCTGGTTTGAAGAGTATGTTCCTGGTTCGCTTTTCGAGGGCGGAACAATGGCGAGAATCGCTCGAGACCTGGCAATAGAAGCGGATGCCGCTCACGAGGTCATTGATATTCAATCGCTCCGAACTGCCATAGAGAACCTAGATGAAGCGTTCGAAGGTTATCCAGCCAACGTTCGTGAGCTAGTTGCCACTCGACCAGTTGCCACCCCTGAAACCCGTGATCGAGTTCGAAAGACCCGAGGCCTCCGAATTACGACCCTGGACATACCTTGGATATCGCTGCGCTTGGCTTTGCTAGTGCGCCTGGCTGCCAGGGGTGACTCAAAGGCAATGACAGCCTGGACCAAATACATGTACTTGCACAAACAAATAAGTACGGTTTCACCATCAATAACTGAGTTAGACATAACGCTCGCAGAACTCTTTTTGAAATTACAGGAGACAGAATCCAATGAATAACATCAACCCGCTTAAGTCCTCCAAAGAGATTTCTGAAACGTATGGTCGTTATCTGAAGTCCCTGGTGCAACCTCGACAAGTCGACCTTGCTAAGGCCATCGCCTTCGCGATTGACCGATCGATTGCCGAACCGGGTGGCATCGTCAAAGGCCCTTACTTGGAGGCCACACCGCCTTATCTAACAGGGAGCACAATCCGCGAACTTGTTGCCGATGGAACTCTGTCTCCTGAGTTCCTGAAGATTGGAAACAACGCATTTCCTCTAGATCGCCCGGTTTATAAACACCAAGAAGATGCAATTCGAAAAATCGGGGGCGGACGTAGCCTCCTCGTAGCGACCGGCACAGGATCAGGAAAGACAGAGAGCTTCCTGATTCCCATCATCAATCACCTGATGAAGGAGAAAGAGGCCGGCACCCTGGGTAGCGGCGTTCGAGCCCTATTGCTCTATCCAATGAACGCTTTGGCGAACGATCAAGTTAAACGCATTCGGGAAACACTCTCGGGTTACAGCTCAATCACGTTTGGTCGATACACCGGCGAAACCCTGGAGACACAAGACCGAGCCAAGCAGTTGTACTTGCAACGCGAAGGCAAAATGCCTCCTTCAAATGAGTTGGTCTCGCGGGAAGAGATGCGCTCGACTCCACCGCACATTTTGCTGACTAACTACGCAATGCTTGAGTATCTTTTGCTTCGCCCAGAAGACCACGAAATATTCAACGGAAGCGACGCAAACTCATGGAAGTTTATCGTCGCGGATGAGGCTCATACTTACGATGGAGCACACGGTGTCGAAGTAGCGCTTTTGCTCAAAAAACTTCGCGAAAGAGTTGATAAAACAAACTCGATAATCACTATTGGCACAACTGCAACCATCGGAGGCTCTGATGAAGACAAGGAGCGGTTTGCCTCCAATTTCTTTGGAAATGAATATGCGATAGCGGAAAACGAAGGCAAATTCAGGGACCTAGTCGAACCACAACGTCGCGATATTGGCCCTGGCTCCTGGAGCTTCAGTTCACCAGAGGCTTGGATACCGCTAAATGACGAAAGCGCGTTTGTCTCCGCGGCTATTGCGTCAGGTGCCAATAACGACACGGCGTCCAATCTGTTCCTTGAGAATGAGCATGTGAGTCTGGTTCGCCAATTCCTACTGCTTCAGCCAAGCAGCGTTGCAGATGTTGCCATCAGGGTTTTCGGCTCAGACGCTGAGACGGCTCAAGAGGCTGTTGTGCGAATTGTTGAGCTAGGTTCGGGGATTAAGGATCAGTTTGGCAATCCATCATTCCAGGCAAGATTCCACCTTTTTGCTCGTGCAACGGAAGGCGTCTTTAGCTGTCTCTCGAGCACACCGCACGCGCATCTTTCGAGACATCTCTCATGCCCGGATTGCTCTGCGCCTTCGTATGAGTTAGCGGGTTGCAAACGTTGCGGCGCTAGCTATTACGCCGGTTACGTTGTTGAAAGCGCAGGACGAGAGTATTTCAAAGCAAGCGGGAAGTCTGAAAAAGCATCGCCTGCGACCTATGCCTATCCTGTTGAATTCGCCAGCGACTCGGATAACGAGGATGAGGTCAATTTTGACGACACACCACCAGCGGCAAGCGATGTGGAATCACAGAGTAGTTTTCTGTGCGGGAAGTGTGGTTTGATCTCACACGAAAATATTTCATCGTGCACCGACTGCCATAGTGATGAAGTGTTCGAAGTGCGATTCACGGATCGAGTGACTAAGTGCCAAGTATGCTCGGGGCTCGGACAAAGCATCATTAGAAAGCTTGAAAGTGGGAATGATGCTGCTGCCGCAGTTTTGGCTACGAGTCTCTATCATGACCTCCCTCCGGCGCCCCTTGGGGCTTTAGCACACTTGCCTGGTGAGGGCAGAAAGTTGATGATTTTCTCCGATAGCCGACAGCAGGCTGCTTTCTTTGCTCCCTATCTCGAGGACAGCCACGAGCGTATTCTGTGGCGAAGAATTATCCGCAAGGCACTCGCAGTTGCCGAAGGTGCTCACCCAGGCACAGAGATCGGCTTCCTGGACCTTAAGGCATATGTGGTCAACGAGGCTCGAAACGCGAACATCCTGCAGGGACTCAGCTCAATCGCTCAGCAGGACATGGTTTTGAAGAGACTTTATTGGGAAGCAACGTCTACAGACTTGCAGACCAACCTAGAGGGAAGTGGCCTCATTAGCTGGCGATTCCGCCTTCCGAGCGGGGATGTAGCCTACAAACCAATGACAAACCTTGGTTTCAGCATCGAACAAGCTAAGGCATTCTTAAGCGAAATCTTGAACACTCTTCGAATCTCCGGCATCGTTCAAGGTGCAGACGGTGTTGACCTGGGCGATGAACTCTTCAAACCTCGTACAGGACCCCTGTACATTCGCGAGGCTGAGGCTAATTCTCAAATAAAGACCTACGCGTGGCTGCCAAAATCAGCCTCGAATACACGTCTAGATTTCACCAAGAAAGTTTTCGAAGCCATTGGCATCCAAGCGGATCCAGTGAAATTTCTGAAGGACCTATGGTCGGCATTGTCATCACCCCAAGGTGTATTCAACGGATTCCTAGCAAATCAAACTATAGGCACACAAGGGGTAGTGTTCGCGCTAAACCCAAAGAACATTGTCATCCAATCCACAGAGGCAGCCGGAAACCTTTTTCGTTGCGGACTCTGCCGTCGCATCACTTCGGTCTCTGCAGGTGACGTATGTCCGAGGTTCAAATGTGAAGGCACCCTCCAGATGGTGGGGGCCAAATACCTCACCGGCGGAATTGCGAGTTCTCACTACGCGTCACTTTATGCCGCAGATGAAGTAGTTGGCATGGTTGCTAGAGAACACACGGCGCAACTTGAGACGGACTACGCCGCGCAGGTCCAGCAGGACTTCATCGAAGGCCGAATCAACGTTCTCAGTTCTTCTACGACTTTCGAACTGGGCGTGGACGTTGGTGAGCTCCAGGCAGTTTTGCTGCGAAACATGCCGCCCGCGGTAGCCAACTATATTCAGCGTGCAGGTCGTGCAGGTCGTCGTGCTGACAGCGCCGCGCTTATCTTGACTTATGCGCAACGTCGCCCGCATGATTTGTCCATGTTCAGCGATCCAGTTTCAATGGTTGCCGGAAAAATGCGCTCTCCATATGTGGATTTGCACAATGAGCGCATCTTGGCGCGGCACGTTTTCAGCCTTTTCTTCTCTGCCTTCCTTAAAGACATGGGGATTAAAGCTCTTCCAAAAGCAGGAGACTTTCTCGCACCTAACGGCGGCTTGGGAAATGCTTTGGATTCCTGGCTTACTAGCAATTCGGCAATACTGAAGCCCCGTTTCGAAGCCATCGTTCCAGCGGTCTTGAAAGGCAAATCTGATCAGCTTTGGTTCAAGATTCAAAGTGAATTCTCTGCTCGGTTCAACTTCGTTCGAGAGAGTTTTCAAAAGGAAGTTGCTCAATATGAGAACCTCATCAAGGAACTTCTTACCCCCAATGGAGCAGCGATAGCGACGTCAAAGGCGATGATGGAAGCAAGTCGTCTGAGCCGTAGTTTGAAGACGATCACTGAAAAGGATTTGATTGGATTCTTATCTAAGAACAATCTGATTCCAAAGTATGGGTTCCCTGTAGACACAGTTCCACTTATCCCGAGACGAGGGGACTCCGCGCTCGCCCAGAAGATCGAACTCGATCGAGATTTGGCCGTGGCAATTTTTGACTACGCACCTGGAGCCCAAGTAATTGCTGCAGGCGTGGTTTGGGAATCAACGGGATTAGTGCGGCCTGCAAACACGGAGAAAGGCTTCCGACGCTTTAGGTACGCCGCCTGCTCTGATTGTCAGGAATATCAGGAGCGAATTTACGTGGACTCTGATTCAATCGATTCTTGTCCAAGTTGCGGTTCAAACAAGCTCCGCAAGGGCAACTACGTTATTCCCGAATGGGGATTCCACGCCAAAGGCGGCTTGAAGAAACCAGGAGAGTCCGTTAAAAAGTTCGCATGGAATAGAAGCATCCACCTTAAGGACCAAGGTGAAGTTGTTCTGATTTCTGGAAAGCGTACGCCTCCAGGAGTTGAAGCAGAGCTTCGTTCGGTCGCTAAATTGGTCGTTCTAAACTCTGGGCCTGGGAATCAGGGGTACGACGTTTGCACATGGTGCAACGACGCACACCCGGCTCTTGAAAAGCAAAAGAGCACCGACCACGAGGCGCCTTACGACGGCTCGAGAAAATGCGCTGGTAAGTTTAGGGATCGAGTGCACCTTGGCCACGTGTTTGAAACGGACATTGTCCACATTTCAATTGACGTCAGTAAGCACGGTATTGATACCCGTGCTGCGGCTTCATCGCTGGCTTACGCGCTGCTCGAAGGAGCAGCTGAGGGTCTTCAAATTTCACACGATGACATAGATGTGGTTCCTTTGCCTTCGACTGATGCCGAAATTCGGTTAGCTCTTATTGATGCAGTTCCGGCAGGCGCTGGCTTTGCAAAGTTGATTGCAGAGAACATCAGTTCTGTCTTCGACGCGGCACACACGAGAGTTTCACGTTGCGAGTGCGGGCTCGAATCGAGTTGCTATCAGTGCCTACGCTCTTTCAAGAATCAACGTGAGCACGAAAACCTTCAGCGTGGGTTGGCATTGGAGCCTCTGAAATTGATTCTGGGGAAGAGCTAGTGGGTCGCAGGTAACCCCTGCGACCCACTAACGAACTAACCCTCAACTACTCCAGTTCGAATGAAGTGGCAGATTCAAGGGCCTCCGGCTCAAGTCCGCGGCTGATCGATGCTTGCGCGGTACCTAGGTTCGTCGAAATAGCCGTGCGAATGGCATTCGCCTCCTTGACGATCGAGTCGGCTGAGTTCTTTACAGCCGCTGCGCTCTTGGTGATGTTGTCAAACTTCTCAAGTGACTTGATGGCATCGTCGATAGCGCGCTTGACCTCAGCGACGTTAACCTCATCTAGTTGACCAGTCGAACTGAGTGTTGCCATACGAACCATTTGGTAAACCAGACCAAGTAGGTTCGGGTCGTCGACTTCTGGGTCAAAGGCAATCACAATCGATTGTTCGTCCAAGATTAGAACGCGGCTTCCGTTCGGCATGTCATTGATGTTCTTACACATGCCCAGAAATCCAGTTGCAGCGCGGTTTTCCTTGCTGCCTGCTGCTTCCTTTTCCCATTCAGCCTTCGTCAAGGCCTTGTTCTTCGCCTCCACAACGATTCGACTGAATACCTTAGCGCCGACCTTAACGTCAACTACTCCATCGCCCATCTTGCTGCGTGGCACTCGCCCGGTTACGTTACCGGTGTGCTCACAATCGTCTCCGGCGAGACCAGCAACAATCTGAACTGAACGCACAGCTACCTCTTCATAGGCGAAACCCTTCGAGGTGCCGATTGCAACCTCGGCTTCGATTGCCTTCTTGCTGGCAACCTCAATTTGCACCTCGTTGATGACTCGGCCGATTCCATCGATCTTCTCACTTAGTGCACGTAGTGGAGAAGTTGGATCTGACGGATCAAGAAGTTCGGCAATTTCACGCTTCTGCTTCGCGACCTGGCCTTGAATATCTTCGCGAATGGCCTTTTGGGCGGTGGTCAAACTCGTCAGCATGGCAACGCGGAATGGCGAATCCTCGCCTGCAGTCATTTCTTCAACCTCATCGCGTACTGATTCAAGAACTGAATCGATTGCTCGAACCAGCGCACCATCATCCGCGGCGAGCTCTCCGACTTGCTTCTTGATTGACGCCTCAACCTTGCCAACCACATCTTCAATGGTGGTCTTAGCGTGGCCAACTGTGGCTTCGAGCTTTTCGGCGCCGGCACTGTTTGAGCCAAACGCAGCAACCGAGATGCCAGCTTCGAGCAGGCGCTCTAGGTGAGCCAGTGGATCGATGCCCGCCTCGATAGCGACGTTGAAGCTTGCCACGATACGTGGGTTTAGGGTGGCAACCTTTGTGAACGACACTGCGCGGTCGAGCATGTTGATGGTGCCGGTGAAACCTGAAGTCTTCTCAGACATAACTTCTCTTTTCTCTAATTTGGAAAGTTGATTAGTTTGACACAGGGGTCGGACATTTTGGTTCGCGTTCGCCGGCAGCTAAAAAGCTGAGTAAACCTTTAGCGTGGTAGGTGCTTACTTTTCGACAAAAGTGGATCGGTAAAGGGACGCATCCGATTCGCTAAAACAGCAAATCGTTAGCCTCTCGATTGACGGATTCGCTGATAGGCCGGCGCGAATGCCGTCTAGGGCATAAAGCGGCGCGGATTCGATAGGGAAACCGAAGATTCCTGTGCCCAGGCTCGGGAAAACAATCGATTGGGCTCCGACCTTGCCGGCCTCATCGATTGCTCGCCAGTAGGCCATCGACAGTTGAACGTGACAACTTGGGCCAAGGTCGGCATAGCGAGGTGCGACTGCGTGAACGACGAACTTTGCTGGCAGACCATAAGCCTTAGTTATTGCAACCTGGCCTGCTTCTAGCCACCCGCGGTTCTCTACAATTTCGGCACATTCAGCCGCTAGGCCTGGACCAGCAGCTCTATGAATCGCACCAGAGACTCCTCCTCCCGGGGCAAGCGACTCGTGGGCCGAGTTGACGATGACATCGGCGGCAAACTTGGTGATGTCTCCAACAACAACTTCGATAACTTGCTTTCGATCTTCTGCTTTACTCATCGTTGTTCACTCCCTAGTTTCGAAATTAGTGGATGGAACAACCCATACTGGTTCGTTGTTGCGAGCTTCTTCATCCTCGGTGTCGAGCATTGCTGCCCACACGTTATGCAGGCTGTGCGTGTAGTCATAGCCGCGAGTCTTATGAACTCGAGACTTGAAGTTGCTATAGGTGATCTTCATCGCCTGGTCAGCAACCCATTGCGCAAACACGGCATCTTCAACGAATAAACGGTATGGGTAGTCTCCCTTAGGCGACTGGGCAATTTCTGCCCCGGCTAGCTCAGCGAGTTCGACCAGTGAGCGTCGATCTCGTGCTCGAACAGTCAGGGTGGTTTCGTGCTCCGGTTTTAGCACTGCACTTACGAATCCGGTGTCTGTGAAAATCCACATATTTATCGGCCCTTTCTTCCATCGGTCTTTGAGCGTCGGCCGCGGTTTACGCTTTCGACACCTCGTTTTACGAACTCCTCTGGTGCCATGGCCTGCATAACGATGAGCTCGTCGTATGAATCACCCATACGAGCGCGCTGGCGCTCACTTAGGTTCAGGTAGTCGCGCATCATCTCTTCAAAGTCACGGCCAAGCGCTTCGATGATTCGGCGAGCTCCTTCGGTGTCTCCACGTCGCATGAGCTCGACGGCTTCTTCTTTGCGATCTTCCGCTCGAAGTGCTGCCAGTTCAGCCAGGATGTCCTCATCGCGAGCCGGTTCAACGAAGTCTGCGGCCGATGCGACGTCGACATAGAAAGATTTCTCCAGTCGCTCAGTGGTGCCGGTTACAAGGTCTCGGTAGTCGACAAAGACCATAAATGCCAAGCGTGGGCGCTCACTTATCTCTCTTTGCGCTTCAAGGTTGACCTCGAACACGAAGTTCTTCGATTCGCCTGATGCTAGATTGCCCAGTTTTGCTTCAATGGCTCCGGGTTCCCAGTTAGAGCCGGTACTTGCCGTCACGGCTCGCCATTCTGAGTTACCAAAACCTGCCTCGCATTTGATTGCGATTTTGACGTCTTCCATTGTGCGAGCAAGCAGTCCATCAAACTCTGCCTCGAGCCCTGCAACGGCTTCGGCCAAGCGAACTGCCGCAAAGTGGTTGCCTTGGCCTGAGATTGAAAGTGCGTCGAGAATCTTCTCGTCGTACCCCTCACCGATGCCAAGTGTCGACGTGCTGATCAGGTGTTCGGTTGCAGCGGCTGCTAGTTGTGCCAGCTGGGCGGGGTCGGCAACGCCTGCGTTAGCCTGACCATCCGAGAGCAAAATGACTGTGCTCTCGATGCCTTCCGGTAGCTTGGCGGCCTCGGCGATTGCGTGACGATAGCCGCGCTCGAGGTTCGTGTTGCCACCAAGGCTGATGTGCTGGATGGCCTTTCGGGTTTCATCCGGGTTCAGGTCAGCGAGCTTGCCGACCGGAACCTCGATGGTTACATTGCTATCGAAGCTGACCACACCGAAATAGTCCTCACGGTTTAGTCGGGCAAGGAGGTCGAGCACCGACTTCTTGACGAGGTCTAGGCGACCGCCTCCCATCGAGCCAGACTTATCGATGCAAAAGATCACACCCTTTGGGGTGCGCTGGGTTGCCTCGGTTGCCTGGGCAACGGGGGCGGTGAGTTCGATCATTAGGCCTAGCGAGTTTTTCTCGCCAACCTTCACTGTGCCGTGTTCGGCCTTGATGTTTACGTTCATGGTTTCTCCTTATAGAGAGGTGAAGTTTTAGATGTTGCTATAGCTGTGTGGAGCTGAGTGTTTGCGTCGTCCTGGGCGCCTCGTCGGCTTCGGCACTATGCGGCCAACACCAACTCGTGCTTGGCATTCAGCGTTGAGATGTGCAGCAAACGGTTCTTGTGCACTTTGGCCTGGGTTGCGATTAGGGCATCCGGGAGGTTTACTGCCGTTGTGCTCTGCTCAATAACCTGAAGCTTCTTGGAGCCTGCCTTCTGAACGAATGCGCGCACGCGGTATCCGGGGGTTGCTTGATAGGCGACCGTAGCGCTGTCTGGTAGGTAGCTCGCAACGATGGAATCAAGTCGCTCGGCAAGAGTCTTCGGGTGATCGAACACCTCGAGGGCAATCGGGTGGCCACCAATAGCGATTAGCACACCGATCTGCCCGGCAAGGGCACGCACCTTTGGCAGCTTCGCCTCGGCATCTAGCCCATTGCGCATCTCGACTAGTGATTCAGTTTGGTTGTGACGGTTTAGGTTGCGGCCGTATTCGGCAACTTTCGCCCAGACCTCGCCCTGATCGGCTGTACCTTGAATAGCCCCGCGATTTGTGGTGCGGATTCCGCGTAGGGCTCCGCGGACCTTTGCTGGAGCGCGTCGACTGCCCAGCTGCTGGCCATGTGCACCACCCCAACGGCCTCGCTCAATGCAGACCACATGGACTTGGCGTGTTTCCCCGGCTGCAATCACAACTGTATTGACGAGGGCTCGGTGCTGAAAACCAGCCTCAATGAAAGTTCCCTCGAGAATGACGAGATCCTTAGTGCCGGTGTTGGTCACTTCTAGCCAGCCGACGTTCGGCTCAGCCAGCTCTGAAATACGGATTGTGTCCCCGGCAGCTTCGGTGATGTAATCGCGCTTGGTGGTTTCGGCGTCGCTCCAGATTGGATACCAATCGAGGTTGCCGTAACGGTAACCTCGGCCGACGTGAAGATTGGGCATTGCGAAGGTGTCGCGTGGGGCCTGAGTTTGCTGTGCCGCTGAGGTGCTGGCTCGGGTGGCTCGGGTGACGGCAGACGCGCCGGTGACTACATCGACTAGTGGCAGGTTACTGGTTAGGGCCGAGATCCATCCCTGGTTGTTATTTGCGTTCATATTCATTCTCCCCTGTTTTTTGTGCGTTTTCGCTCTTATTAGAATAGCATAAGGGTAACCGCCGACATTTTATTCCGATGTTTTGTGAAATAGTCCTAAAATCAAGTTAGAAAGAGGTTATTGGCCATGTCAGACAATGAAATTCGCCCGACGCTAAACGTTGATGTCGTGCTTTTCACGGTGGTCGACGAACGCACCCTCAAGGGCGGCTTCTGGAACGACTCGTTGGTTGAGCCGGCATCTTTGCTGCGAAGCGACGAAACTGGCCTCTCGCTGTTGGTTGTCACCAAGGCAAGCGAATTCGGCCGCTCTTTGCCTGGGTCGCCAATCGGGCCAAGCGAGCGAGTCGAAGAAGCAGCGCAACGAATCGTTCGCGAGGATTTAGGCATCCGTGCTCGGGTTCGCCTGCGCGATGCCGGTTTCTATGACCAGCCGGGCCGCAACCCAAATGAGCGCGCGATCTCATTCAGCTATTGGGGGTTCGTGGCTTTCAACGATCTTCGCAAGGTCTTGGGCGGTCGCGATGAGGTCGGCCTTGAACTGGTTAACTCGAAAGCCTTCATGACTGCCTATGCCGAAGAGCATGGTGGTATGCAGGAGTTCGACGGAATCTCCCGCTTCGGCCTCCGTTTGATGCCTAGTCGAACCCGCGGTCATAAGCGCCTTTCAAGTGTTGAAGTTTCGGGGCGTAGCATTCTCGGGCTTGACCACGATGACATGGTGTTCTATGCCTGGCGCAAGCTTCGCTATGCGTTCAAGGGCCAGCTCGACCCGTTCCGCTTCTTGGGTGTGAAGGCTCTAGGTGAAGAGTTCCGACTAAGCGACCTTCAGGAATTCCAGGACGTTGCCCGCGGCTCGGTTACGCCTCGCGATGCCTTCCGCCGTGAAATGCTTGGCGATGACAGCTTTCTCGAGAAGATTGGCAAGGTCGACTCGAGTCGCCCAGGCAAGCCGGCGGCCCTCTACACTCTCAACAGCGCCCTGAACCTAGACGAACAAGACTGATTCCTCTGGCGCTTTCGCAATCTCTCCGGCTGCTGGGTTGAGGTGTGCAACGGCCTTGTTCTTGACGGTGGCAACAATCTCGGCCACGCCATCGAAATCTTCCAAGTTTTCGAGCGCCAGCACTTCGTTGGCCAAGAAAATGCACTCGCTGAAGCGACCTCGATCTTCATAGTTGTCGAGCAAAGCAAGCGCGTGCTGCATCCAATCATCAGAGCCGACCTCAAACACCGACCGAGGCAGAGCCTCGAGAATCTGCAGCCCTCGAGTGTTGTCCTGGGTGCCGGTGAGAATGACACCTAAATGCAGTTTTAGCTGGTTGGTCAGCGCGATGTTCTCGAGTGCCTCAGGAATCTCAAAGATCTGACTAATGACCTGCTCTTGCTCGAGCACATTTTCTTGTTTCTCGTAGCACTTGAGAAGTTTCAGCAGGGCGTCAAGTGAGGTAATCGGGCTCTTGGTGCCCTTGAGCGCGAGAGCGAGATTTCGGAAGGTCTTTGCCGCCGGCTCATACTGCCCGAGTTCTAGTTGCGAAAGAGCCCGGCCGAAAGCTGCCTTGGTGCTGAAATCTGGATTGTTGAGCGCCATCGCCGCTTCATACCGTTCTTGGAATGCCTCAACAGCCAGGGCGTGTTTGCCCTCGAGAGCCAACAAGCGGGCTCGCGAATATTTGATCTTTTCGGCCACTTCGATATCCAAGACGAATTCGAGACAAGCTTCAGCGCGGTCGAGGGATTGACGAGCCTTCGGCGCGTCTCCGATTGCTAGATAAACCTTGGCCAGAAGGCGAGAGGCATCGGCCAGCTTAGTCATCGAGCCTTCTTCTTGGAAGATCTTGATGGCGTCGGTCATGCATCCGAGCGCTTCGTCGAAGTTGTCGATGGCGGCAAAGTTCTTGCCCGCCCAGATTCCGGCCCGACCGGCGGCGATGCGTTCATCGGCGGCCAAAAAGAACTGAACCGATTTCAGGCAAAAATCGGCGCCGGCCTGAAACTCTTCGAGATTGAACGAGCAGCCGCCGGCGTTGTAATAGAGCTTGGCGGCGGTTGAGTCGTTGAGAGTTTCGACGGCGAATTCGGCAGCTTCGATGCTTATTGTGCGCGCCTCTTCGAAGCGTTTCAAAGAGTAGAGCGGGTCGGCCACGGCCCAAAGAGCCTCGACTAGGTCAGGCTTGCTTTTGAGGTTGCGGAAAATCTCGGTCGCAGCTTCGGCATAAGTTAACGCCTCTTGCTGGCGCTCATCGTCGTTGCCGATTCGGCGAGACTTGCAGTGCAGCGCCTCGCCGCGCT
>CANGGK010000009.1 GCA_947453475.1 Microbacteriaceae bacterium | reverse complement strand
CGGGCAGGGGCCATATGTTGGCGAGTCGATCTTGTTTGGTTTCATGATCATTCAACTGGCAAGTGTTTTCTGGCTTGCGGTATTTTTCAGTTGGTTCGCCAAGCGTAAATCTCGCGGATAAGCGAAAACCCCGACCATTGACCGGGGTTTTCAAGTTTTGCGAGCTACGCAGGCTTATTGCCACCGCGAGTGCGGTTGCGAGTGCGCGGGGTTGCTGGGCGCTGGTGCTCGCCGCCGCCGTGAGTCTCTGATTTAGGGGCTGCCTTAGGTGCTGAACCCTGCGCCGGCTTGTCACCCTGAGGCTTGCGGTCGCCACCATTGCGGTTGCGATCGCCGCCGCCACGGTTGCCACCCTGACCACCACGGCCACCGCCTTGACTGCTCGAACCTGAACGGTTGCCACGAGGCTTCTCATCATCGCCCGGCTTCCAGCCCTCAGGTCGCTTCGACTTTGCGATGCGTCCCTTGGTGCCGGCAGGAATGTTTAGGTCTTCGAACAGGTGAGCCGAGCTCGAATAGGTTTCGGTTGGGTCTGGCTGGCCAAACTCAAGTGCGGTGTTGATGTGACCCCAACGAGTCAGGTCTTCCCAGTCAACGAAGGTAACCGCGATGCCCAGACGACCTGCGCGACCGGTGCGGCCAACGCGGTGCAGGTAAGCCTTCTCGTCTTCAGGAATTGTGTAGTTGATTACGTGAGTAACATCGTCAACGTCGATGCCTCGAGCTGCAACTTCGGTGGCAACCAGGATATCTTTCTTGCCGGTGCGGAATGCAATCATCGAACGCTCGCGCGCTTCCTGAGTCATGTCACCGTGAAGGGCGGTTGCGTTGAAACCGCGGTCGACTAGCTCTTCAGAAACCTTCGAGGCCTGACGCTTGGTCTTTGTGAAGATTACGGTCTTGCCGCGACCCTCAGCCTGAAGGATGCGGCCGACGACCTCATCCTTGTCTAGCGCGTGCGCACGGTAAACGAACTGCTTGATGTCTGCCTTGGTCTGGCCTTCATCCGGGTCGTTAGTGCGAATGTGAACCGGGCGGTTCTGGTACTTGCGAGCCATGGTCACGATGGTGCCAGGCATAGTCGCCGAGAACAGCATGGTCTGGCGGCCATCCGGGGTGTAAGCGAAAAGGCGCTCTACGTCTGGCAAGAAGCCGAGGTCGAGCATTTCGTCTGCCTCATCGAGAACCATGAAACGAATGTTGCCAAGGTCGAGAAGCTTCTGCTTTGAAAGGTCGATCAAACGACCAGGGGTACCAACGATTACCTGAGCGCCGGCATTAATTTCAGACACCTGCTCTTCGTAAGCCTTACCGCCGTAAATAGCGGCAACCATGGTTGAACGGTTAGACGAAGCAAGCTTCAAGTCGTCGGCAACCTGAATGGCAAGCTCGCGGGTTGGCACTACAACGAGTGCCTTGGCGCCCTTTTCAGGGTCTTTGCCGAGGCTCTGAAGTAGCGGTAGGCCGAAGCCCAAAGTCTTACCGGTTCCGGTTTTAGCCTGACCAATAACGTCCTGACCGGTTAGTGCAACCGGAATGGCCTGCTCCTGGATTGGGAACGGGCTGGTAATGCCTCGAGATTCGAGGGCTTCAACGATGTCTGCATCGATGCCTAATTCGGCGAAATTCAATAGTGCTCCTAAGTCCTGTCCAGTCTACTCGTCGCTTTCACAACGGGCTCGGAGATGACTATTCTTGAAGGATGTTCGATTGGTTCAAACGACTACGCACGGGCGCCCGCAAATTCACTTTGCCGGCTCGCGAAGAGCGCGCTGCTCGAAACACCGATGCCATTGACCTCAAGCCTTATACCCCTGAGCCAAAGGCCTTTCTGGGGCAGCTTGCCTACTTGCAGCTAAGTCAGTTCGAGATCTTGACCAACGAACTTAAGTTCTCGCCGAAAACCCAATACAAGGCAGAGCTTTCAGAGGCTGCCGCCAAAAGCTTCGAAAAATACCGCGCGATTGCGAAAAAGTTGGCCGGTTTGGGAGTAGACCCAACCGACGCAATGGACCCTTTTGTCGAGCGCATCGAAACCTTTCACTCGCGCACTACCGGCAACAGTTGGCACGAGAGCGTTATCAAGGTTTATCTGGTTTCTGGCCTCTTGGATGACTTCTATCGACGACTGGCGGTTGGCCTCGAGCCGACCTTGCGCGCAGATGTCGAGAAGGCGTTGAATGACAAAAAGTTTGAGGCTTTTGCAAAGCGCGTGCTGTTGGAATCGATGCAAGCCGACGAGCAGTTGGCCTCGAGTCTCGCACTCTGGGGTCGCCGACTCATGGGTGATGTGCTGCTCGAACTGCGCGGTGCCTTCGATAACCGCAAGCTTGCCGGGTTCCCGAAGACTAAGAAATTGACCGCGGCAGAAGAGCGTGACTTGAATCTCGCGGCTTACTCAAAGATTGAGCCGCTGATTTCAGAACTAATTGGCGCTCACACTGTGCGTATGGATGCGCTCGGGCTAACCGCTTAAGGTTCTTGCTTAGGCTGCGCGCTTGTTGCCAAGCCAGCGAACGCCGATAACCATTGCGGCTGGCATGGCCAACATCACAATGATCCAAATCCATGCCTGGTCGTAGTGCATTCCGCACCAAGTGAGCACAGCCCAAGCGAGGGCGCCCTTCACCAGAGCGATTGCGCCAGGGGTGAGTGATCCCATGGTCTTGGTGTTGAGGCCAAGGTAAGGAGCTACCAGGCCGAGAATTGCTGCATAAACCAGGATGAATGCGAGTTCCATTAGGCGATGAACCCCACGCGACGAGCCTCCTCGGCACCGATCTCGACATAGCCGAGTGCTTCGGTAGGAACGATAAAACGGCGACCCTTGTTGTCGCTCAACTTCAAAACCTTGGCGCCGCCCTCTAGAACTGCCGCAACTGCGCTCTCTACTTCGCTAGCGGTTTGTGCAGATTCAAAACTAATTTCGCGGCCGCTGTCGCGGATGCCGATTCTGATGTCCATTTGAGACCTTTCGTTGCCTGTCACTAGATTACGACAAACCATGGCACTAGTTGGCGCAAATAATGTCTGTGCCACAGGGTAGTTTTGACGGCATGACAGAGATGCGCTTTCAGGGTTCGGCGGTTGCCGAGATGCCCGCTCCTCATGTCTTAGCAGCCAGTCAATTGGCGGTGGCGAACCTTGCGCCTGCATCCATCGCAACTGTTTATGGTTCGCCAGGTTCAGGCAAAACCGTTGCCGTTAAGGCCTTATTCGCCAAGCTGGTCGGTGATGGCGATACGAGTCGGGTTATGGTTCTGGCTGCCAATCGCGAAAGCGCCAATCAACTTCGTGATGAGTTGGCACTTCAATTCCAAGGTGCCACGCCCGGCCCACTGGCTCGAACTCTTACGTCGTTTGCCTTCGGAGTGCTTAGGTTCAAGTCATTGCGCGAAGGCGCCAAACTTCCAGAATTGATCAGCGGTAGCGAGCAAGATCGAATCCTTGCGCAGGTCATTTCAGAGTTTGTCGAAGCCGGGTTGCCCGAAGTTTCGTCAAACTGGCCGGTTCAGTTCAATCGTCAAGTACTCGAACTTTCGGGTTTCCGCGCCGAACTTCGTGACTTCATTACGGTTTGCCTTGAACACGGCATCAACGTGAGCGAACTGTCTGCGCTCGGTGAAAAGCACCAAAAGCCCGAGTGGTCAGCTTCAGCACTCTTCTTCGAGAAATACCTGGCTAAAGTTTCGAGCTCCGAATTTGAGGGGCGATTTGATGCATCTTCACTGCTTCGAATCGCAAGTCAATGGCTCAGTTCTCAAGCCGAGTGGCCCGATGAGATTTCGAAAATTGGCACGATAGTCATTGATGATGCTCAGGAGCTTACGCCGGCTGCCATTCGACTACTTCGAGTTTTGGCCGGCACCGAGCGCGGTCTAGTTCTAGTGGGTGACCCTGACTCTTCAACTTTGGGTTTTAGGGCGGCAGACCCTCGGGCTATGGCAAACCTGGCCGACGAGATTGCCGGCAAACGTGGGGCTTCGGTAGAAACTATTTATTTGACACCCAACTTCGCGCCACGGCCTTTAAATCTCTCGAATGTCTTATCCAAGGTGAGTCGGCAAATTGACACCGCTCGTGCAGGTCGCCAGCGTAAGAGTCTGGCCAGGCCGACTGAGCAAGTCTCGGATGTTTCAGATTCGAGCGTTGAGGTTCGCGTGTTCAATCAAGAGACCGGGGAACTTGCCTGGCTAGCGAGAACCCTGCGCGAGCTACACCTTTTCGAGGGTTACCAATGGTCAGAGATTGCCGTAGTCGCTCGTTCTCGCTCAAATCTCGAGGCGCTGGCAGTTGCTTTGGCCAACGAGTCAGTTCCGGTGCAGATTCTTGGCGCTCAATCTGCTTTGCGCGAGGAGTTCGCCTCTCGAAGTCTTCTGACGTTGGCCGATCTGGCGCTTAACCCGCGTGAAATCGAACCTGCATTTGCTGTCGAATTGCTCACCTCGGTGTTCGCCGGGCTCGATACGTTGGCTATTCGCCGGCTCAGACGGTCTTTGCGGCGAGAAGAGCTGCTTGCCGATGGTCTTCGAAACAGTGACGAGCTGCTGGTTGCCCTTTTTGAGTCGCCGGGTGCGCTTGCAACCATTCGAGGTTCCGAGGCGCGCAAAGCCGAGCGATTCTTGAAGTTGCTCACTCAAGCCGCCGCCATTGGCGCTGATGCAGATCAGAGCATTGAAGATCTGCTCTGGTGTTTATGGTCAGGCAGTGGCCTCGATAAGTCTTGGCAAGTGCTCTCGGCCGGCGTTGGCGAAGTCGCTCTTCAGGCCAATCGAGACCTCGACGCCGTTGTCGCCCTATTCGCCGCAGCCAATCGCTATGCCGAACGCAACCCGAACGGCGACCAGCGAGTATTTGTTGCCCAACAGCTGGCACTCGGTCTGCCCGAAGACACTCTGGCCTTAAACGATTCGTTCGCTCAACGTGTGACACTGGCAACTCCATCTGGGCTGATTGGTCGTAGGTTCAAGGTAGTTGCCTTGCCTCAACTTATCGAGGGAGTATGGCCAAACCTCAGACCACGTTCTTCTCTTCTAGGCGCCACAGTTCTAGATGCCTTGCAAACGGGCCGCATCGATGAAATCGCTTTGGTCACCAAGTCTGAACTTCCCGACGAACTTCGAATGCTCTACAAAGCGGTCGGTGCCGCGAGCGAGCGGTTGATCGTTTCGGCTACCGACTCTGAAGACGATCAAATTTCCCAATTCATCGGGCTAATCAACGGCAAGATTCCCGAACGAGAATCTTATGCAGGCACGCAGCTAACTTTGCGTGGACTTGCTGGTTCGCTCAGACGCACGCTAACCAGGTCAAAATCTTTGCCCGAACTCGACTCTGCAGCCCTTGGCTTGGCTCGTCTTGCTTCAGCAGGTGTCGCCGGCGCTCACCCCGACAGCTGGTATGGAATGCTTGCGGTTTCAACGACAGAGCCACTGGTCGATCTTGAAGACCCAGAAGCGCAGGTATGGCTTCGTCCATCGCAACTTGAGAACTTCGCCAAGTGCCCGCTTCATTGGTTCTTGAACGCACACGGTGGCGGCGACAACACCTTTTCGGCTAACTTGGGTTCGCTTGTGCATAAGGCTCTCGAGCTTGGTGTCGACATGAATGAAGAGTCGCTTTGGGGTCTAGTCGAATCGAAGTGGCACACTCTCAGTTTTGAATCGGCCTGGCTCGAAGAGGCTGGCGAACGCAAGGCGAAGCGCATGATTTCAAACATGGTTCAGTACCTGCGCAAATTCGAGGCCGAGGGTTCAAAAGTGATTGGTCGCGAGGTGAATTTCGAATTCGAAACCGGTCGAGCTCGAGTTCGCGGTCAAGTAGACCGACTTGAGCTTTATCCAGATGGCCGCGTCATGATTGTTGACCTTAAGACGGGCTCAAAATCATTCACCGCAGAAGAAGCCAGGCAGCACGCCCAGTTGGGTCTCTATCAACTTGCTTTCGAGAATGGAGCATTCGCCGATCTTCAAGGGGTCGATGCCGACACCGAGCTGGCCGGAGCGAAGTTGCTGTTAGTTGGAACCGGTGACAAGCCGGTTGAGCGAAACCAACCGGCGCTGGCAGATTCGCCCGAAACCAAACTTGAGTTTGATCGTTTAATCGAGGCTGCAACATCAGGTATGGCCATGACAGATCGGGTTTTCATCGCTCAAATCGACTCTCATTGCACCAACTCGAATGAATTCGGCAGTTGCCAAATTCACTTGACTAAGGCGGTCTCTTATGGCGGATAACGCAAAGTTCAGCGCCAATCAGGTTTCCGCCGTAATAAAGCCTTACCGTTTGACGCCTGAGCAAGAGGCTGCAGTGCAGTCCGCACCGGTCGATTCGCCATCATTGGTAGTTGCAGGTGCCGGCAGCGGCAAGACCGAACTGATGGCGGTTCGAGTGCTTTGGTTGGTTGCCAACGGTTTTGCCCGGCCCGAACAGATTCTCGGTCTTACCTTCACACGAAAGGCCGCTGCTGAGCTTTCTAAGCGCATCTACGAGAGTTTGCTTCAGCTGCGCGATAGCGATCTTTGGCCTGCCGATTTGGAATACGATTTCTCTCCTCCAAATATCTCGACCTACAATGCCTACGCGAACGGGTTATTCCGAGACTTCGCACTCGCAATCGGTTATGAGCCAGAAGCGGCTCTGCTCACCGAAGCTGCCGCTTTTCAACTTGCGCGCGAAGTGATTGTTCGTCACGGTTCTGAAATCGATAGTCGCCTAACCGACTTAGACATAAACCTGAACCCACTAATTGACGCTGTGCTCGCCTTAGCTCAAGAAATGAATGACAACATCGTTGGCGCGCAGCAGGTTGAAGATGTAATTCAGGGGGTTATTTCGAGCTTGTCCGATTTGCCCAAGAAGGCCGGTTCGACAGACCTAACTCAGTTCGCATACATGGCCGACATCTTGAAACCACTTTTGTCTACGCCGGTAATCGCAAAGTTGGCCGAAGCCTACATCGAAGAAAAACATCGCCAAGGATACGTCGACTACAGCGACCAAGTAGCGCTGGCAGAGCGTGCGGTGCGTGAAGTGCCTGCCGCTCGAGAACGTGAGCGCGAAACCTACACTCAGGTGTTGCTTGACGAATATCAAGACACATCGTTCTTGCAGACCAGATTACTGAAAAACCTATTTGCCGGCTCATCTGTCTTTGCCGTTGGCGACCCAAACCAATCAATTTACGGTTGGCGCGGCGCCAGCGCTTCTAACCTAAGCAACTTCCACGTCGATTTCGAGTCGGGAGTCGCGGCCGCCGACTTCACGCTCTCTACATCGTGGCGAAACCCGGCAAAAGTGCTCGACCTAGCAAACCGTCTAACCGGCGATCTGAAGGTGGTTACCCTTCAGCCCCGACAAGATGCGGGCTCGGGAGAAATTTCAATCAAATTCGAACAAGACATGAATCAAGAAGCGGCAACTGTCGCATCCTGGTTCAAGGCAACGATGGCCGGAGACTCGACGGGCGCATTGCTTATGCGCAAACGCAGTCAAATGCCCTTATTCGTGGATGCTTTGCAGGCAACTGGGCTAGAAGTAGAAGTAGTTGGCCTGGGCGGGCTTCTCGAAATGCCCGAGGTTGTCGATTTAATCTGCGCTCTTCGGGTTATCCACTACCCAGAGGCAGGTTCGCAACTCATCCGCCTGCTTTCTGGCCCTCGATGGCGCCTCGGTGCAAAAGACATCGAACGTTTGCACCGCTACGCGGTGAGACTGGCTAGGCCGGAGGATGAAGAGCTAAAGATCAGGCAGCAAGAGGGTCTGGCCAAAGAAGACGCGGTCTCAATTGTTGACGCCCTAGATCAGATGCTTGATGAAAGAAACCCTGAAAAAATCGGTTTCAGCGAACAAGGCTTGCCGCGGTTACTTGACGCTGCCCTTACCCTGCGCAACTTTAGGCGGCGAACGGGCATGCCGTTGGTTGAATACGTGAGGGTGGTTGAGCAAGAGCTTTGGCTCGACATTGAGGTTGCAGCAAACCCTCGCCGCAAGAACCCGATGGCACATCTAAACGCATTCGCGGCAGTTGTTTCGGGTTATGCAGGTAGCAATAATCGGCCACACCTTGGAGCATTTCTTGAATGGCTTGAGTTTGCAGACCAGCGAGAGCGGTTTGAAATGCCGAGCACCAACCCAGAGAAGGGTGTGGTTCAGGTGCTCACGATTCACGCCTCCAAAGGTTTGGAATGGGACAACGTCTGCGTGGCAAACCTGGTTGAGGGCGATTTTCCGGGTGACGGTAAGGGCGGCACCGGTTGGCTCGGTTTAGGGCGCCTGCCCTATCCTTTGCGAGGCGACAAAGAGTCACTACCCGAGTGGAACTTGCGCGGGGTTTCAAGCCAACCCGAAGCTAAGCAGAGTCACGAAGCGTTCAAGGCGGCTGCAAAGGCCCATCAGTTGCTCGAAGAGCTACGTCTGATCTATGTTGCCGTTACGCGACCAAAGGCTGAGCTGTTGCTAACCGGTTCTTATTGGAAGCCAAGCAATAAGAAGCCAAGAGACGCTTCAAGATTCTTGCGTACCGCACTCGAAATGACTGAATTCTCCGGTTTCGAATTGCCAGAACTTGAAGTTGAAGAGAACCCGCTAACCGAACTCCAAAAGTTCGAGTCATGGCCACTCGACCCGCTGGGCGAGCGCCATCGTGGTGAGGTTGAAATCGCTAGAGATAAGACTCTCTCGGCAATAGATCGCGAAGCTGAACTCGTTGCCGGGTTAGCATTTGGCGACAAGATTCAGGCAGACATTGATTTGCTCTTGGCCGAGCGCGACGAGGCGCTGTCATCTTCTAGGCTCGTTGAATTGCCGGTTCGTGTGCCGGCCTCAAGATTCAAAGATTTCGTATCTGATTTGCCAGGGTTGATTGAACGCTATCGCCGCCCGATGCCGCAAAAACCTTATAAACAGACCCGAAACGGAACCCTTTTTCACAGTTGGGTCGAGGCGCGATACGGTGCCGAGCATTTGGTTGAAGAGCTTGATTCGTTAGATAACGAGAATCACGAATTCGACCTCGAGGCAATCAAAGACCTCCAGGCGAATTTTGAAGCCTCGCGATGGTCAGAGCTCGTTCCGCTAGAAATCGAACGCGAGATTCAACTAACAATCGAAGGCAACACATTCATCTGCAAACTGGATGCCGTCTTCGAGACCGAAACAGGAGTCGAAGTCATCGACTGGAAAACCGGCAAGCGACCAAAAAACCAGGCCGACGAAGAACTTCGTTCGTTGCAACTGGCTCTCTACAGGTTGGCATACTCGCGATTCAGCGGAATGCCACTCGAGCAGATAGAAGCAAGTTTCTACTTCGTTGCCGACGACGTAGAGGTCAAACCCGCAAAATTGCTCGGGGAAGCCGAATTGATAGAGCTTTGGAAAACGACGCTAGCGAACTAGAAAAGTTCGTTGTCTGATTTCTCAGGAAGCTCGATGGGTCGAGTTTTGTCATCGACATAGCTGGAACGCTCTTCCGTTAAATCTTCTTGAGCAATCTCATCTAACTCGGCGTCTTCTGAGATGACATCGATTGGCGCAGTTTCTAGAGAAACCGAATCTTCAACCCCAGAAGCGCTGAGTTCTTCGGTGATTTCAATCACTTCAAACTCGTCGTCAGATTCAAACGCGATGAAGGTCTCAGAAACTTCTTCGATAATCGGTTCGGCCACGAATGCGGCGATTGGTGCAGCCGTCAGGCGTCCAATAACGCCGGCTTCAACATCCTGGGCAAGCGTGTTGAGCATGTCAACGGCATCATCGATGATCGACTGATCGCCCTTGTTCACGCCGTGCATCAACCAGCGAGCGCGTTCGTATTCGCTGTACAAGACGGCACGTTGGCGAATGGATGGGTCGACGCCAGGTCGATTTGCTCCGTAGGCGGCCAAGACGGCGTCGGCAAATGGGTCGTTTTCTGAGCCCAAAATCCAGGCGAGGTCTTCGGCTGGGTCGCTAATCTTAAGGCTGCTCCAGGCCAGAACTCCGGCCACGTTTCGGCCATCTTCTTCGAGCACTGTGTCACCGTTCAAAGCACCGTGAACCACGGTCGGTTGAAACCGGAACAGTGATGAGTCTTCAAGAACGCCTTCCCAGCGAGAAAGCAAGATTGGCGGAACCTTGCCGGTCGCCGCAAAGCGGTCGAGTTCAGCGGTTCGGGCGCGCAAAATATCTTCCGGTTGAAACTCAGGCAGGTGAGCGTTTTCAACTACGGCCAGCGGAAGCTTGTGAATGGCTGCGATTGCTAGGCCGATGTTGCGAGCAAGGTCTGAGTCGCCGCTTATCGAACCGACATCCACCGGGCTACCGTAAACAAAGTCAAAAATAAGCGCGCGGGCACCCTTGTCATCCTTGGTTTCACCAATCAGGCTGGTGATTTTGAAAGGCAATGCCGCCCGGCCCTCGGCTCCCAGAGCCCGAAGTGCTTGAAGTTCAACCTCTTGCTCGGTGCCAGCCGACTGGGTGTTCGCAATGCGAACCACGTAGTGCTCGCCAGTTACCGCGGTTAAAAGTGCGGTGTCAAAAGCGCCGTCAGCGCCTGCGTTCAAGCTTTTGACCTGAACGAAATCGAGGTGACGAACAGCGTCCTTAGCTAGCGCAGCTAAAATCAAGGGAGATTTGGCCATGTATTTCAGGTTAGACAAAAACTAGCCATTCACTCTGCACCGCCACGCCCCGACGAAGGAAGACAAGATGCATGAACCGCTAAGCCTTCCGCTCGCTCGCTCGGCGGTAGACCGTGACAACGTCTTGCGAACTGAGGATGGTTTGCTTGAACGGCTATGGCAAGACGAGACCACCCGCGTCTTGGTTTTCTGGGATGGCAAGACTTTGTTGAGCGGCCCCGGCGATGCTCCTAAGCCAGAGCTCAAGCTTCTCAAGGTCGAGAAAATTCAATCGTCACGATTGGCAGACAGCGTCGAACTTGATGCCTACCTTGGCTTTACTATCGCCGCCGAGGGTGGCATTGAGGCCAACACTCGGATCATTCTTGCTGTGCTGGATGCGGCTGCTGCCAACGAAATTGAGCCAGACCCAGATGCCTGGCATGGGCTTCGCAGAACCGGTGCTGGCCTGAGCGCGCGCGACGCGGGTCTTTACGCCGAAGCGCTCGCGCTTGCGAATTGGCACAGCAGTCACCTCTATTGCCCTCGCTGTGGCCAAGCCACCGTGGTAACTCAAGCCGGTTGGGTTCGCGATTGCCCCGAAGACGGGCACCAGATATTTCCACGAACTGACCCGGCAATCATCGTTAGCGTTATCGACGACCAAGATCGAATTTTGCTTGGTTCTCAGGGCGTTTGGGAAGAAAATCGTTGGTCCATACTTGCCGGTTTTGTCGAACCAGGGGAGTCTCTAGCATCCGCGGTGCAGCGAGAGGTGTTTGAAGAGTCGGGTGTTCGTGTGATTGCACCCGAATATCTGGGTAGCCAGTCTTGGCCTTTTCCGTACTCGCTAATGGTTGGTTTCACAGCCAAAGTTGACCCGAATCACGCCGGAGCGCAACTAGTGCCCGACGGTGTTGAGATTGAAAAACTACGTTGGTTTAGCCGCGAAGAATTGGCTGCCAATGCCAGCTCGATGCTGCTGCCAGGCAAACTTTCGATTGCAGGAGCACTAATCGAACACTGGTTCGGGGGTCCAATTGGATCCTGAACTACTTCTCGACAACCTTGACCCTGAGCAACAAGAGGCCGCCCGGTCGCTAGTTGGCCCTACCTGCATTCTGGCCGGCGCCGGAACCGGAAAAACTCGAACCGTTACACACCGAATTGCCTATGGCATCGCCAAGGGTTACTTCGCCGCGAATCGAGTGCTTGCCCTCACCTACACAAACCGTGCCGCTGGCGAACTCCGCGCGCGTTTGCGTCAACTTGGAATTGGTGCAGTTTCGGTTAAGACCTTTCACGCAGCGGCTCTTGCCCAGCTCGATTACTTCTGGCCTCAGTTTGCTGGCGTGCCGGCCCCGACGGTTCTTGAATCAAAGGCTGCCCTGATAGCCAAGGTGGCCGAGGCGCAAAAGATTCGTCTTGAAACCGGTGGAGTTCGAGAGCTTGCCTCTGAAATCGAATGGCGCAAGTTTTCAATGCTCAGCATGGATGACTACGCCGCCCTTGCGCCTACTCGCCCGAAAGTCGCTGGTCTAAGCCCGGCGAAAAACATTGAACTGCAACAGGCCTACGAGGATGCCAAAATCAAAGCCCAGCGCATCGATTGGGAAGACGTGCTCGTTCTGACTCTTGGCATGTTGCGAGCAGAGCCTCGCGCACTTGCCCACGTTCACCAGCAGTACCGGTTTTTCACAGTCGATGAGTACCAAGACATTTCGCCGCTGCAGCATGCCTTGCTCGATGCCTGGCTCGGTGAGCGCAGTGAGTTGTGCGTGGTCGGCGACCCTAACCAAACGATTTACTCTTTCACCGGCGCCAGTAGTTCTTATTTGCAAAATTTTGCCAAAACCTATCCCGATGCCAACATCATTCAGCTAACCCGCAATTACCGATCGACCCAACAGATTGTGAATTTTGCAAACCGACTTACCGAAGAGTCTGGTTTTGTTGAGCCTCTGCAATCGCAAGGCCCTGTCGGTCTAGCCCCGAGAACTATCTCGTTCGCAACCGTCCAGGACGAATGTTCAGCCGTAGCTGCGTCTATCAAAAACAAAATCGACCAGGGCATCAAAGCCAGCGATATTGCAGTTCTCTATCGTGTGAATGGTCAATCGGAGTCAATCGAAAACGCCTTGGCCCAAGCCGGCATCGATTATCAGGTTCGTGGGGGAGAGCGCTTCTTCAACCGAGTTGAAATTCAAGCCGCCATTCGAGCGGTTCGAGCCGAAGCGGTTTCGCCCACCGACAAGCCGTTGTTCCAAGCTGTTTCTGAAATTTGTCGTTCGCTAGGGTGGCAAACTCATGCACCAACCGAACCGGGGCTTTTGCGCGACAAATGGGAGTCGCTAAATTCCCTACTTGCCATCACGGATGAGTTGCCCGCCGAGTCGACTATTGCTGACTTCGCTCTAGAACTTGAAGAGCGTCAACGATCGCAGCACGAACCAATCAAGGCCGCAGTCACACTTTCTACGATTCACGCTGCCAAGGGGCTCGAGTGGTCGATCGTGCACATGATTGGGCTAACCGAGGGCTATTTGCCGATCACGTATGCAACAACCGATGCCGAACTTCGCGAAGAAAAGCGACTCATGTATGTCGGCATCACGCGTGCAAAAACGGAAATCACACTCACGTGGGCAAAACGAGACGCAGTCTCATCTCGAGATCGCGAACCGTCGAGATTCTTCAACCAGCTCTTAGCCAGAGGCTAATCGGCAAGAGCAAGCCGCATGCTCGGCCCAGCGAAACTCAGAGACCGTACCCGAGGCAAATTCCAGCTGGTAGCCAACGAGTTCTTTTTCGGTCTGACGAAAACCGCCAACATCATCCAGGTGCGAAAGCATCTTCTGGATGGCAAGTCCGGCGCAAAATAAGCGGCTTGCAGAGTCATCCAAGCGAGCCCGGTTTGCAACGAGCTGGCTCGCCATCACCGGCCAACGTGCATCTTTGGCGATGCGAGCTTGTTCGAGGCAATAGAGGCAGGGGCCTCGACCCGGCACGATTAGGGGGCTGACCGAAGATTTGTCTGCTTCGAAGGTGAGAGAAAGATGTGGTACGTCACGGTTCAACCACTGAACGTAGCGCCTCGGCTCAATCGCCTGGTGGGCAATGATGGCGGCGCAATCGATCGACTCTAGTTCTTTAGTCTTCAAGGTGTGACCGTCGACGACTTGCATTTGGTTTGGCGAACTGGCCAAGAGTGCGATGAGTGCATGAACCTTGGTTTTACCAAGCAGTTGGCTTGGGTAGCCATTGGGGCCAAGATCACTCGCTTCAATCTTGCTGCTGTCATGCGTCACTAGCCGCCCCACTCCGGCCGCGGCCAGGCCAAGGGCGAGTGCCAAACCCGCTCCCGAGAGGTCATCGAGATGGACCGATCGGAATTTGCGCTCCATCAACACGGTGGCCCCATCGGCCGAACTCAAAAGACTGGCACGGATGATGTTTGAAAAGGCGCTTGCGACAAAATCTTCCGAGAGTGGCTCTCGAAGCGGCCTGGTGTTCTGCAGCAACAAGGGTCGAAGCGAATCGACGAGGTGTTGCCCATCGCTGGCTGGAACCCCCAAATCGTTCATCAATTGGGGTAGGTGTTTATCGGCGATGCCTCGATAAAGCGCCGCAATTAGACGTTCTTGCGCTGGGCTGAGCGAATTGAAAATAACGCCGTCGGCACCAGCTCCAATTTGCAGGCTGTCGATGTCTCGCCAAAGAGCGGTTTGATGTGGATTGATTCGAAGCATCCAAAGAGTGAAGCAAAACCACGGCTAAATCACCCGACTTATCCCCAGTTCTACTCGCCGAGTAAATCCCTCAGGGCTTGGTCCATCGCGTCACCGTGGCTGCTTGAAGCATTCAGCTTTGCAAGCAACTTTGCAACATCGTCAATGTCTTCAGCGGTAGGCAAGAGGTCGGGGTGATCCCACAGGGCGTCGCGCCTTTCGGTGCCAACTGAAGCGCCAATCTGTCGCCACATTTCTGCAGCTTCGCGCATTCTTCGAGGGCGCAGTTCGAGACCAACGATTGTTCCAAACGTCTGCTCGGCCGGGCCGCCAGTTGCGCGGCGACGTCGTACGGCCTCCGAAATCGCAGCCGCCTTCGGCAATAGTTTGGTGGCTTCCTCGGTGACCACGTCAACCCAGCCGTCGATGAGCGCCAGCATGGTTTCAATGCGATCGAGGGCAAGTTGCTGGTCAGCCGAGCGAGCGGCAATAAATGCGCCAGTTTCGAGGGCGCGCTTTAGTTCATCAGGGTTTGTAGCATCGAAGTCTTCGGCAATCTCGTGAATTCTGTCATTGTCGATTTTGATGCCACTTGCGTAGTTTGCTATCTGACCCACAATCGAGTCGCGAAGCCATTTGCTGTGCTTGAAGAGGCGAGTGTGCGCCATCTCGCGAATGCCGAGATAGATGTAGGCCTGATCGCGCTCGACTTCGAGGCCTGAAACCAGGGCATCCAAGTTCTGCGGAACAAGGGCCACTCGTTGATCCTGAAAAATCGGCAAACCGATGTCGCCACCTGAGATAACTTCTGCCGACAACTTGCCCAACGCCTGGCCGAGTTGCATTGCAAATAGTGCTCCGCCTGCCGAGCGCATTAGCCCGCTCGCATTACCCAGAATTGCCGAGAGCTCCTCGGGCGCGTTGTCTTTGAGGTTCTGCGCGAGTGCCTCGCTCATGCGGTTTGCGACCGGCGCTGAAAGGGCTTCGAAAAGTGGCATCGCATCGGCAACCCATAGTTCGCGAGTCAGAAGTTTCGGCTCATTGTTGAGGCTAGGCATCGAGGTGGCTTGGTCGAGCCATAGTGTTCCAATGGCAAGCGCCTCACGGATTGCCTTGCGCGAGTCATCGCTAACCGAGTAGGCGCCTTCGCGGGCAATTGCTCGCGCTTGATCGGTCGCTAGTTTCCAGTTCACGGCGCCGTTCGCATTGTCTTGGTTGCCGAGTGCAGCTTGCAGTTGTTCGACCATTTTGGCAATCAGCTTTGGGTCGTTTGGCAAGCCGGCGGCCGCGGCAAGCTCAGCGGCGTCACCGCCCTTGCCGGCCATAAAATCCTTTAGAAATTTTTCAAGGTCTTCTGGGTTCATGTGTTCAACGCTAAACCTTGAACCCTGAGAAGTCGCTGAATTTATCGCCGAAACATGGCCTTGTTCGCCCTAAGCGTTGCAAGCCTTAGCTTGCAAATCTTGAGTTGTCCAACCTGAGTCATAGGCTTAACCCGATGTCAAATAAATCACGCACCCGCCAGTTCACGGGCATAGGTTTTCTGGCCCTGTTCATGGGTTGTCTTTTTGCGCTTGTATTTCTACCGACGCCCTATGTAATCGAGCGCCCTGGCCCAGTGTTCGACGTGCTGGGGCAAAGTGGCGGCCAACAAGTCATCACCATCGACGGCACAACTTCATACCCAACCTCTGGAAAACTTGACGTACTCACGGTAAGCGTCGCAGGGAACAGAGAAAACAGTCCAAGCTGGGCCGAACTGGGAATGGCCTGGTTAGACCCGTCTCAGGCCATTGTGCCGATTGATGTCATGTATCCACCGAGTGTCAGCACCGCCCAGGTTGAAGCAGAGTCTACGGCCATGATGGAGGAATCCCAGCAGGATGCCGTGGCTGCTGCGCTCACGAATCTGGGTTACAAGGTTCCGTGGCATGTCTATGTAAGTGAAGTAAGCAAGGGCGGAGCCTCGTCGGGCAAGCTAATCGCGGCCGATTTTGTGATCAAGATCAACAACATCGCCATCAAAGACATCGATCAAATGCGCACTGTAATAAATCAAGAGGCCGTCAAGGGTCCGTTGCAGGTAGAGCTTCTGCGCAATGGCGCCAAGGTTATTCAGCCGATTACGGCCGTGAAAGACAAGGATGGCAAGTACCGTTTGGGCATCCTTGCCGGCTATAAATACGACTTCCCTGTCAAAATCAAGCTTCAACTGGGCAACGTAGGTGGGCCAAGCGGCGGCATGATGTTTGCCCTTGGAATCATCGATCGATTGACGCCTGGCCAGTTGACCGGCGGAAAACACATCGCGGGCACCGGCACCATTGACCCGGCGGGAAACGTAGGGCCGATTGGCGGCATCAGGCACAAGCTCTATGGCGCTGCTCGCGCTGGCGCAACGATTTTCCTTGCACCCGATTCAAACTGTGACGAAGTCGTTGGCCATGTTCCTTCCGGGCTAACCGTGGTGAAGGTCACCACCCTTGCCGAGGCGAAGACCGATCTCGAAAAAATTGCAACCGGAACCAATCCGGCAACGCTACCAACCTGCACTGCCAAGTAACAGAGGACAAAATGACCAACGCAACCGGTTCACGTCGAAAGATCTCACCTTTTCGCCTTTCAATCTTGATTGTGGTTCTCGCCGGTTTAGCCTTTGCGGGCTATACCAGTGTGCTCACCGACTTCCTGTGGTTCGATCAACTCGGATTCAGCAGCGTCTTCATCACTCAGATTGCAGCACAGGCAGGAATCTTCCTTGCGGCTGCCGTGACCCTTGGCGGAGTGTCTGGCTTGAGCCTTCTCTTGGCCTATAGAAGCCGACCTATTTACTTGAAGTTTGCCGATCAGGGGGATCCTTTCGGTGTATATCGCCAGTTGATTGACCAACTTCGCAAGGGCGTGATGATTGGCCTACCAATCTTGCTTGGAATATTCGGTGGCGTTGCCGCCGTCTCGAAGTGGGATGTGGTTCTGGCCTGGTTCAACCGCACTTACACCGGTGAAGTAGACCCTCAATTTCACCTAGACATCTCGTTTTACTTCTTCGACCTGCCATTCCTAACCTCTGTCACTACATTCGCGTCTGCGACTGTTCTAATCTCAGGCTTGCTGGCGGCATTCGTCCACACCGTCTACGGGGGAATTCGTTTTAACGGTCGCAAGTCAACCATCTCCAAGGCGGCCCGCGTTCAGGTCTCGGTAATGGCAGCCCTCTATCTCGCAATTCAGGGTGTTAGCCTCTGGCTTGACCAATACAAGACCATGACCAATGCTTCTGGCCTTTACACCGGAGCCACCTACTCAGACGTGAACGCGGTTATTCCGGGCTTCCAGATTTTGGCTCTCATCGCAGCGCTCGTTGCGGCCCTATTTATCGTTACGGCCATCATGGGCAAATGGCGTCTACCAATCATGGCCACTGGCCTCATGGTGGTCAGCTCGATCATCCTTGGTGGGCTTTATCCGTGGATCGTGCAGACTTTCCAGGTCGGGCCAAACGAGCGAACCCTCGAGTCGGTTTACATCGACCGCAACATTGAGGCAACGCGCAAGGCCTATGGCCTCGATGCGGTTGAGAACCAGGATTATCAGGCGAAGACAGATACAACTGCCGGTGCGCTGCGAGCAGATGCCGAAACCACGGCAAACATCCGCATTATTGACCCAACCTTGGTGAGCGCGTCGTTCAGGCAGTTGGAGCAATTCCAGCAGTACTACAACTTCGAAAACCACCTAGATGTAGACCGCTACTCGCTTGAAGGCAAGACGCAAGACACCGTAATCGCCGTCCGTGAGCTAAACCAGGCGGGTCTTGGTAGTGCGCGTTCTTGGTATAACGACACCATCGTTTATACCCACGGATACGGTGTGGTTGCAGCCTATGGCAACCAGGCCAGCACCGATGGTCAGCCAGTATTTCTTCAATCGGGCATTCCGTCATCCGGGGCACTCGGCAAGTATGAACCGCGCATCTACTTTGGCGAAAACTCGCCTACCTACTCGATCGTCGGCTCTGAAAAGAGTGTCAAGGCACGCGAGTTCGACTACTCTGCCGGTAACAACGAGTCAGATCAGACCTACACAACTTTTACAGGCAACGGCGGGCCAACTTTAGGTAACGTCATCACCCGCCTGGCTTACGCCATCAAGTTCCAGAGTGAGCAGATTTTGCTATCTGACGCGGTCAATAACAAGTCGCAGATTCTGTACAAGCGCAACCCAATTGACCGAGTTAAGGCAGTTGCGCCGTACCTAACCGTTGACAGCGATGCCTACCCGGCAGTAGTTGATGGCAAAGTTCAGTGGATCATTGACGGCTACACAACCTCGGCAAGCTACCCATACTCCCGAGCCGAGAACTTCAGCCAATCGATTGCCGACACTTCTACGAGCACCGCCTTTAACCGCGGTTCAATCAACTACATCCGCAACTCGGTGAAGGCAACGGTTGACGCTTACACCGGTGAAGTAAAGCTTTACGCTTGGGACACCAAAGACCCAATCCTAAAAACCTGGTCAAAGGTCTACCCGGGCACTCTGCACTCAATCAGTGAAATGTCGGGCCAGTTGCTCAGTCACGTGCGCTACCCGGCTGACTTGTTCAAAATGCAGCGCGCAATTCTGGGCAGTTACCACGTGACCGATTCTGGTTCGTTCTATTCTCAGCAAGACGCCTGGATGACTCCGAATGACCCGGTTGGAACCACCACCACAAGCACCGGCGCACTTCAGCCGCCTTATTACCTAACCATGCAGGTGCCTGGCACCGATGCGCCAGCATTCTCGATTTACAGCACCTTCATTCCAAAGTCGACCGGTGAATCGAGCCGAAACGTGCTTCGCGGTTACCTGGTAGCCGATTCGGATGCAGGCTCAGTGGCGGGCCAGGTTTCACCGAACTACGGCAAGCTGCGTTTGCTAACGCTGCCAAAGGCGCTCAACGTGCCGGGGCCTGGTTTGGTGCAGAACAACTTCAACGCCGACTCGGATGTCTCGCGACTGCTAAACATTCTTCGTCAGGGCTCGACCACCGTTTTGAACGGCAACCTACTAACCCTTCCGGTCGGCGGCGGTCTGCTCTATGTTCAGCCGGTTTATATCAAGTCGACGGGTGAAACCAGTTACCCATTGCTAAAGAAGGTGCTGGTTGCTTTCGGCGACAAGATCGCCTTCGAAGACACCTTGACCGCTGCCCTTGACTCGCTCTTCGGAGGTAACTCCGGGGCAGTGGGTGGCGGCTCGACGCCTGTCGCAACCCCGCCAGCAACCGGCGGCACTGCTCCTTCGAGCTCCGCGCTTAAGGTTGCTTTGGCGCAGGCTCGACAGGCAATGATCGACAAAGATCAAGCCATGGCTGCCGGCGACTGGACTGCCTATGGAAAGGCCGAGAAAGCACTAAAGAATGCCATCGATGCTGCGCTAGCCGCATCCAAGTAGGTTCGCTTCGGGGCAATATCCGTGCTACACTTGGAACTTCGCCGCGGGGTGGAGCAGTTCGGTAGCTCGCCGGGCTCATAACCCGGAGGTCGTAGGTTCAAATCCTGCCCCCGCAACTAGAAACACATCGCATGCGGTGAAAGAAATCCGGCCCCTCGGGGTCGGATTTTTCATTTTGTGCATAATCTCAACGCAAAACCATTGCAAAGCTCTAACTTGCTGCAATGAACCTGCCAAACCAAACCCGAGTCTTTACGTTCACGTTCGCAGCGATGCTTGTCGCAATGTTTCAGTTCGCACCGACGCGTTCTTGGGCGTGTTCGACCGCCGGCGCGACTACCTTTACGCACGGCGCGCAATCCGACGCAAGTGCTCTCACCGTTTGCGTGAAATCTGTGGCCTCGACGAAAGTTGTTACCCCGGTAAAACCGGCTCAACCTCCCGCTGCCAAACCAGTGCAGCCAAGTAAGCCAGCCCCGGTCGTCGCTCCGAAGCCATCTCCCAAGCCGACGCCTCCACCCCTTGCCAAGTCTTCTTACTTCACCCCGCCCAAAGTGGTGTTTGTAATACCTTTCGCGCCCGTGATTCCCAAGGCAACGCCTAAGCCATCTCCTAAGCCGGCCCCCAAGGTTACGTCGGCACCGGTTTCAACGCCAAAGCCCACCACGCCGGCAGCCAAGTTAACTGTCTCTACTGCCACCGCCGAGGCTAGATTTGTGCCGGAAGCGCTGCTAGTTACGGCTAATGATTTGGTTCCTACGGCAGGCGACAGGGTCGACCTCGCGGTAGATGCTGGGTTACATTTTCGATCGGCGACTCTGCTCGGTAAAGCTGCAGATGTGAGTTTCACACCGTTGACGACCTCGTGGTCGTTTGCCGATGGTTCAAGCGCAACGGGGTTATCCGTGAGTCATTTCTTCTCGCGACCGGGCGCATTCGAGGTGCAGGCAAAGCAGAGTTATGAGGCAAGTTATCGGATAGCTGGTGAAACGGGCTGGGTTTCTGGTGGCGAAGTAACGGTCACTGGGTTGATAACCATAAATGTTCAGAGGGCTGCCCAACCTCCGGCAGTAAATCCACCAAACCAAGCAGTTTCGAAGCTGGTTTTATTGGTCGGAGCCAATTGCCTAGGTCGAGAACAATCGTTCGGATGCCAGCCATAACCCTCAGATAACTTTCAGGTTCGTTTCATAGACTTATCAGGCTTGCTTGCAATGCTCATTGCAAGGACGAGTTTGAAAGGTTTGCCGTGTCTGATTACAACCGCCAGTTCTTGTTTGAGACAACCCCGATTCAGGGTTTCACGCCACAAAAGAAACTTACGGTCTGGCAACGTTTGGCCAAGAAGACCTCGCTACTAACCGGCACCGCGATTTTGATCATCGGCTCATCCTTGGGTGCAGCCGTTGGAGCCGGTGTTGGAATTGCGGTGTTCAACTATTGGACTCGACCGGCACCAGTCATCGTAAATAACTCTGAAAGTGTTTCGTGGGTTACCGCGGCGGCGGCCGAGGCATCTCCGTCAGTTGCCACAGTTTCAGTTTCGAGTGCAGCCGGAGGCGGCAACGGCTCAGGCGTTTTTCTCAACGCAGAGGGTTACCTGCTAACCAACACTCACGTGGTTACTTTGGATGGAGCTTCGGCCTCGGTAAAGATCGAAGTTAAGACCTACGACGGCCACGTATACCCTGGCACGATTGTTGGCACCGACCCAACCAACGACCTAGCAGTCATTAAAGTCAATGCGGCAGTCAAGTTCACGCCGATTGTTTTCGCCGACTCAAACAAGCTGAATGTTGGAGATGCTGCGGTAGCCATTGGTGCTCCGCTAGGTCTTTCCAACACCGTTACCAAGGGAATCATTTCGGCGTTGAATCGAACCATCCAGGTGGCCTCGGCCGCTGCGCCAGATAACTCAAGCGGCGGTGGCCTGCAGCTGTACAACGGCTCGGGCGCTTCAGTCAACCTTCGAGTGATTCAGACCGATGCGGCCATAAACCCGGGTAACTCTGGTGGTGCACTGCTCAACCAACAGGGGCAACTCATCGGAATCAACGTGGCTATCGCCAATGCTGGCGGCACCGGTGGAAGCATCGGTGTGGGCTTCGCGATTCCATCAAATGTTGCCCAGCGCATCGCTCAAGAAATTATGAAGTCTGGCCACGCCAGCCACGCGCTTTTGGGTGCAATGGTTTCCGACGCAACCAATTCAACCGCCAACGCGAGTTTTACTGTCGGTGCGAAAGTCTTGAAGCTGACCACCGGTGGTGCCGCCGAAAAGGGTGGCGTGCTGGTTGATGACATCATCACGTCTTTTAACGGGGTTGACATTACTTCGGCAAGTGAATTAACCGCAGCCGTTCGTCAAGAAAAGGCCGGCTCAAAAGCCTCATTAGAGCTAATGCGAGGCGGCAACAAGGTTGCATTGCAGGTAGTCTTGGGTGACGCTGGTCAGCAATAAGTAGGAGCAACGCATGGATGATTTTGGACTCGAAGGCATTGGTGGTCAAACCGCCGGTTCGACCCTGCTCGAAGAGCAAGTTCAAAATGTTGACCCAGGTGACCACGAGCGCAACTCTCACTATGTTCGCAAAGAAAAAATTGTCGAATCTGCGGTTCTAGGAACCCCGGTAATCGCGCTTTGTGGCAAGGTTTGGGTTCCTGGGCGAGACCCTGAGAAGTTTCCGGTCTGCCCAACCTGTAAAGACATTTACGATGGCTTGCGACCTGAAGACCCGAAGAGCTCCAACCCTTCGAAATAGCCCGAAGGTAGAATCATCCTTGTGAATGATGCACCGATCGGAATTTTTGACTCTGGCGTTGGCGGCCTAACCGTCGCCCGCGCAATCATCGATCAACTTCCTAACGAATCGATCATTTACGTTGGCGATACGGCCAACACGCCATACGGGCCGAAGAGCATCCCAGAAGTGCGTGAACTGGCCCTCAAGGTCATGGATCGCCTGGTTGACGAGGGCGTAAAACTACTTGTTATCGCCTGCAACTCTGCTTCGGCAGCGGTTCTTCGCGATGCCCGCGAGCGCTACACAGTAGGTCGTGGAATTCCAGTCGTAGAGGTCATTCAACCGGCCGTAAGGCGGGCCGTTGCCGCAACGCGCAATCACAAGGTTGGAGTGATCGGTACCAATGCGACCATCACTTCAAAGGCCTATGACGACGCTTTCGCTGCTGCGGTAGACCTAGAAATTCAAAGCGCCGCATGCCCGAGTTTCGTTGAGTTTGTTGAACGAGGGGTCACTTCGGGGCCTGAGCTCTTGGCTGCCGCCGAAGAGTATCTCGGCCCAATCCGCGATGCCGGGGTAGACACCTTGGTTCTGGGTTGCACGCACTATCCGCTTCTAACTGGAGCCATCGCCTACGTGATGGGCGAAGATGTGACGCTGGTTTCGAGCGCCGAAGAGACTGCCAAGGATGTGTACCGCACCCTGGTTGCTCACGAACTTCAGAGAACCGCCACCGCGGCCCCGACCCTGCGGTTTCAGGCCACCGGAGATGCCGCTTCATTCGGCATCTTGGCACGCAGGTTCTTGGGCCCAGAAGTGGCATCGGTTGAGCACCTGGCCTAGACCTTTTTCAAACAAATCAGACTTTTCAAAATAGGAGAATCATGACACTTCGCGCCGACGGCAGAACTGCCGACCAGCTTCGCACCGTTACCGTGGAACGCGGTTGGAGCGAGCATGCCGAGGGTTCGGCCTTGATCTCATTCGGAGGCACAAAGGTGCTTTGCACCGCATCCTTCACAAACGGCGTTCCACGTTGGAAGGTCGGCAAGGGTGAAGGTTGGGTAACCGCCGAGTATGCAATGCTCCCACGTGCCACTCACACTCGTAATGACCGCGAAGCGGTCAAGGGCAAAATTGGTGGCCGCACCCACGAGATTTCACGACTAATCGGTCGTAGCCTTCGTGCCGTTGTTGACGTGCGCGAGCTGGGGGAGAACACCATCGTCATCGACTGTGACGTGCTTCAGGCTGATGGCGGCACCCGAACCGCAGCGATTACCGGAGCCTTCATTGCCCTTGCTGATGCCATTGAGTGGGGCAAGAAAAACAAGTTCATCGCTCAGAAGTCAAAGCCTCTGAGCGACAGCGTCGCCGCAATTTCGGTGGGCATCATCGACGGCGTTCCATTTCTAGACCTTGCCTACAGCGAGGATGTTCGAGCTGAGACCGACATGAACGTTGTAGTCACCGGTGGCGGAAAATTCATCGAGGTTCAGGGAACCGCTGAAGGTGCTCCTTTTGACCGTGATGAGCTAAACGCTCTGCTAGACATCGCTCTCAAGGGAACCTCTGAACTGACCAAGATTCAGCAGCAGATTTTGGCCGAGGCAAGCAAATAATGCAGATTGTTCTAGCCACTCACAACGCCCATAAGGTAACCGAACTGGGTGCCATCCTGGGTGCAGCAGTAGAGGGTTTGGAACTTCTCGGTTACGACGGCCCAGAGCCGGTTGAAGACGGCACGAGTTATCTCGAGAACGCCTTGATCAAGGCCAGAGCGGCTTACGCACACACCGGCGTAACTTCAATGGCCGACGACTCGGGCATCGCCGTTGAAATTCTTGGTGGTTCACCTGGAATTTTTAGCGCCCGTTGGGCCGGGGGTCGAGACAACGTAGCCAACCGTCAGCTTCTGTTGTCGCAGCTTGGTGATGTTGCCCAAGAGCACCGCGCGGCCGCCTTCGTCTGCACCATAGCTCTTGTCGGGCCTGATGGCGAGACGAGCTTCACCGGAATTTGGCCGGGTCGCGTGGCGACCGAAGAGCACGGCGAGCACGGTTTTGGTTACGACCCGATTTTCATCCCAGAGGGTTTTGAAGTGACTGCAGCAGAACTTGAGCCTGAGGTCAAGAATTCGATGAGTCACCGAGCCTTGGCGCTCGAGCAGTTGGTGAGTTATCTAAACGCCATCGCCGAGTAGTTCTAGAGGCGAGCTACTGACCTAGCAGCTGGTCGCGCTTGTGTTCGCGACGTGCCTTGAGCACTTCGAGGGCAATCGGAATCGTCGAAACAATCACGAATCCGATGGTGAAGTACTCAACGTGTGCGGCCACAAATGGAATCTTTCCTAGGAAGAAACCGAGCAGAGTAACGCCGGTTCCCCAACCGATAACGCCGATGAAGTTGTAGCGCAAGAACTTGCGATAAGGCATTTCGCCTACGCCGGCAGCAACCGGCACGAAGGTGCGCATCACCGGCACGAAGTGAGCCAAGATAATCGCACGAGCACCATAACGTTCGAAGAATGAGTTGGTTCTAGCCACATTCTCGTGGCTGAACAGTTTTGACTCTGGCTTGTTGAAGATCGCGGGGCCGACTCGGCGGCCGATTAGGTATCCGGTCTGGTCACCCAGCCAGGCAGCTAGCGAAACAAGTGCGCAGGCAAGCCAGATTGGCACAGTGAAGGTCAGAGTGCCTAGTGGAATTTGAATCGCACCCGTAGCCACCATTAGGCCGGTGACGAATAGCAGCGAGTCTCCCGGCAAGAAGAAGCCCACCAGTAGGCCGGTTTCAATGAAGACAATGAGCATCACCCCGATCATCGCGAAAGCGCCGAACGAGGTAATGATTGCTTCTGGCTTTAGCCATTCGATTCCAAACATGTGCCCCTAACAGGATTCGAACCTGCGCACATGCCTTCGGAGGGCAATGCTCTAATCCCCTGAGCTATAGGGGCTTAGGTTGCCTTAAGCCTAACAGTGGCATGGATTAGTCTGGTGGCTTAGGTTGCACTCTGGAGGTCTGTTTTGGCGCTGAAATTACCCGGTCAGTGGGTTTGGGATTCCTGGTTCGCGTTTGATGGCGAAAACCACCACGCCTTCTACCTCCAGGCGAGCCGCGCACTTGGCGACCCCGAGCGACGACACCGCAATGTGACCGTCGGTCACGCCATCAGCAGTGACCTCAAGAACTGGGTTGTCGTGGCCGATGCACTAGCGCCGAGTGAATCACCTGCTGCAGATAGTTGGACGACCTGGACAGGCTCGGTCATTCGTGAAGACAGCGGAAAGTGGCGCATGTTTTACACAGGCACCAGCCGCGAAGATGCCGGTCAGCGTCAGACCGTTTGTGCTGCTACCTCGGATGATCTGATCACCTGGACAAAGGTCGAGAATCTGCCGGTCGTTGCTGCAGATTCGCGCTGGTATAAAACTCTCGAAGGCGGCTTCAAAAATGAGCCGTTCCGTGACCCTTGGGTATTCAAAATGGCCGGCGAGACTGGTTGGACCATGCTCACCACCGCCGAATTGAAAGATTCCACCGACCCTCGTCAGGCCGCCGCGATGGCGATAGCCAAGTCTGACGATCTGTTGACTTGGGTGGTTCAACCACCAATGTCGTCACCAGATCAGGGCTTTGGCGAGACCGAGGTTTTTCAATACGAACTCGTCGATGGCGTGCCAATCATCCTCTTTTGCTGCGGCCCAATCTGGCTCTCAGAAGAGCGCATCGAAGCCGGTGAACTCGGCGGTGTTTACAGCATCCCAGTGCGTGAAGACCTGGATGACATCAACTTTGAGAACGCCACGCTCTTCCCAGACACGAGTTTGTATGCCTCACGTTTGGTTCAAGACAAGGATGGCGGCTGGAACCTAATTGCCTTTATCAACCGAGTCGATGATGAGTTCATCGGTGAACTTTGTGACCCGATTCCGGTCACCGCTGACCCTATCCTTGGGCTCATTCCAAAGGCATAAACAGGCGTTATCTAGCCATTTTCGGTATGATTTAGGGGTACCCATCCGAGTTTGACCAGGTCAAACCTTAGCGGGAACCTTCATCACTTCGGTTAGGCAATATCTTGACTCCAGCAGACCTTTCTGCAGCGATTGTTCGCATCCTCTCGGCTTTGCAAGCGAGCGGTCGACTTGGCGCTGCCGATTTGCCGGCCGAAGTTGTTATTGAACGCCCTAAGAACCGCGATCACGGAGACTGGGCTACCAACGCCGCCATGCAACTCGGTGGCAAATTTGGCATGAACCCACGAGCGTTCGCCGAACTCTTGGCGCCGGAACTCGAAAACCTTGATGGCGTTGCCAAGGTAGACATTGCGGGCCCTGGTTTCATCAACATCACCCTGAGCGCCGCTGCGGCAGGCGAAGCAGCCAAGAACATCGTCGATGCCGGTGAGGCTTTCGGCCGTGGCAATGACCTCGCTGGCCTCAAACTAAACCTCGAGTTTGTATCGGCCAACCCAACCGGGCCGATTCACCTTGGTGGCACGCGCTGGGCTGCCGTTGGCGATTCACTTGCCCGAGTGCTTCAGGCGCAGGGTGCAGAGGTTACTCGCGAGTATTACTTCAACGACCACGGTGCTCAGATCGACCGTTTTGCCCGCTCGCTAATGGCAGCTGCCAAGGGCGAAGAAACTCCTGAAGATGGTTACGCCGGCGCCTACATCGACGAAATCGCCAAGCGGGTTCTAGATGAAACCGCCGTTGACGTCTTGGCACTACCTGAGGCCGAAGCTCAGGAAAATTTCCGTGCGGCCGGTGTCGACATGATGTTCCACGAAATTCGCGAATCGCTTCACGACTTTGGCGTCGACTTCGACGTCTACTTCCACGAGAACTCGCTTTACGAATCGAACGCTGTCGAGCGTGCCATAGAACGCCTTCGCGAACTGGGTCACATCTTTGAAGCCGACGGTGCCGTTTGGCTTCGCTCGACCACTTTCGGCGACGACCGCGACCGCGTGATCATCAAGAGCGATGGCGAAGCGGCTTATATCGCCGGCGACTTGGCTTATTACCTAGACAAGCGTTCACGTGGTTTTGACCGTTGCATTTACATGCTCGGTGCTGACCACCACGGATACGTTCCTCGCATGATGGCGCTTTGCGCTGCATACGGCGACGAGCCGGGGCTAAACCTCGAGATCATGATTGGTCAGCTGGTTTACCTGGTTCGCAACGGCGAGCCGGTTCGCATGTCTAAGCGTGCTGGCACCGTGGTGACCATGGAAGACCTCGTTAGTGCGGTTGGCGTGGATGCCGCTCGTTATGCACTCGCCCGATCACCAATCAACTCGAACCTAGACATCGACCTCGAGCAGTTGGCCAAGAAGACCAATGACAACCCGGTCTTCTACGTGCAGTATGCCCACGCCCGCACCAAGCAGGTAGCCATCAACGCGGCCAGCCTCGGCGTAGACAACAGCGAGTTCCTGCCTGAGCTTTTGAGCCACCCATCTGAGTCTGAACTCTTGGCCAAACTAATCGAGCTGCCGCGCATTGTTGCCTCGGCCGCCGAACTGAAAGAACCACACCGTGTGGCTCGCTACCTTGAAGAGGTAGCCGGCGCTTATCACCGCTGGTATGACAACTGCCGTGTGACCCCGCTTTCGGGTGGCGAAGTCGAATCGGTGCACCGCACTCGACTATGGCTTAACGAAGCCGCAGGAGTTGTTTTGCGCAATGGGCTTTATCTACTCGGCGTTAGTGCGCCAGAGAGAATGTAGGGGATTTTCTTGTCTAACCACCTAGCGCCAGACTGGCTGCAGTATCCGAGCGATGTAAACGCCTTAGATGCTCGCGTCTGGCCTCGTCACGCAACTCGCCGAGCCACCGGTGAAGTTGAAATTGCCGGAGTCCCGGTGAACGACCTAGCGACTCAGTTCGGAACCCCACTTTATGTAATCGATGAGGATGACTTCCGTGCTCGTGCAACGGCTGCTCGCAGCGTTCTTGGTGATGCAGCAAAGCGCATTGGCACCGAAGCAAAGGTTTACTACGCGAGCAAAGCTTTCTTGAGCACCGAGATCGTCGGTTGGATTGACGAACTTGGCCTGAACATTGACGTTGCCAGTGGCGGCGAATTGGCGGCGGCCCTTGCCGGCGGCATCCCAGCTGCGCGCATCGGTTTGCACGGTAACAACAAGTCGCTTCGCGAAATCGGCCGTGCCGTAAACGCAGGAGTCGGTGCAATCGTTATCGACAGCGAGCTTGAGATTGAGCGAGTTGCTGCCACCGCGGGTGCCCAAGATGCCATTCAGGGAGTTCGCCTTCGCATCAACACCGGCGTGCACGCGAACACCCACGACTTCTTGGCTACCGCTCGTGAAGACCAAAAGTTTGGAATCCCAATCGCAGATGCCGCCGCGCTGGTTGCAAAGATTCGTTCACACTCGCACCTAAAGTTCTTGGGCTTTCACCAGCACATTGGTTCACAAATTTTCACCGTTGACGGTTTCGTCGAGTCGACCAAGCGCCTAATCGCTTTGCATGCCGAGACACTTGCCGGGGGAGACGTGCCTGAACTAAACCTCGGTGGCGGTTTCGGCGTGAACTACAAGCCAGCCGACAAGGCTCCAGATCTTCGTTACTTTGCCGACGCAATCACCGCAGTGGTTGCCGAACAATGCGCAAACCTTGGCATTGCCGTGCCGACCCTTGCCTTTGAGCCGGGCCGATACATCGCTGGACCAGCGGGCATCACTCTCTACAACGTAGGCACCATCAAGGATGTCAAGGTAACCGATGGCGAGACTCCAGCGGTTCGCAAGTATGTGTCGGTTGATGGTGGAATGAGCGACAACGCTCGCCCGGCTCTCTATGAGGCCGAGTACCACGTGACCCTGGCTTCGCGAAGCACCTCGGCGTCACCAGCTCTTGTTCGAGTCGTTGGCAAGCACTGTGAAAGCGGCGACATCGTGGTTCGCCACGATTACCTGCCTTCAGACGTGCAGCCAAACGACCTATTGGCGGTAGCAACCACCGGCGCCTACTGCTACTCGCTTTCAAGCAACTACAATTTCCTGACCAAGCCAGCGGTGGTCGCCGTCAAAAAGGGAGAGGCGCGTCTCATCATCCGTGGCGAGACCGAAGCCGATCTGTTTACCAGAGACCTGCGCTACCAGGCCAACAAAGCCGAGGCAGCAAAGAATGAGAAGAGCTAAATCGTGACCGAATATCGTCCTCTTAGAATCGCCCTGCTGGGCGCCGGTTCAGTTGGTGCACAGGTTGCCCGTCTGCTAACCGAAAACAAGCACGAGCTTGCCGCTCGCGTTGGTGCCGAGCTCGACCTAGTTGGCATCGCCGTTCGCGACCTGAACTCGAAGCGTGCCGATGGCCTGCCGGTTGAGTTGCTAACCACCGATGCCGAAAGCCTCATCCTTGGTGCCGACATCGTCATCGAGGTAATGGGTGGCATCGAACCTGCCCGAACCTACATTCTTCAGGCGCTCAACTCTGGTTCAGACGTAATCACTGCCAACAAGGCCCTACTGGCCACACACGGCACCGAACTTTTTGATACCGCAGAGCAGGTAGGGGCCCAGCTTTACTTCGAAGCTGCCGTTGCCGGAGCTATTCCAATCATTCGCCCGCTCCGTGAATCGCTAGCCGGTGACAAGGTCAACCGCATCATGGGAATCGTGAACGGAACCACCAACTTCATCCTTGATCGCATGGATTCAACCGGTGCAACTTTCGACGACGCGCTCGCCGAAGCCACCGAGCTTGGCTACGCTGAGGCCGACCCAACCGCCGATATCGAAGCATTCGACGCTGCGCAGAAGGCCGCTATTCTGGCAAACCTTGCCTTCCACACCGAGGTTCCACTCGAGCAGGTTTACCGAGAGGGAATCACCAAGGTAACCGCAGAGCAGATGGCCGCCGCCAAGCGCGATGGCTACGTAATTAAGCTTTTGGCTATTGCTGAGCGTGTAGATGCCGATGCCAACGGCGAGGGCGGAGTTGCCGTTCGCGTGCACCCGGCTTTGATTGAGCGCGACCACCCGCTAGGTGCTGTGCGCGGTGCCTTCAATGCTGTATTCGTCGAGGCTGAAGCAGCCGGTTCGCTTATGTTCTATGGTGCCGGTGCCGGTGGAGTTCAGACCGCATCTGCGGTTTTGGGCGACCTCGTTTCGGCAGCCAAGCGTCACGTTGCCGGTGGCCCTGGTCTGGCCGACTCGGTGCACGCAAACCTAAGCATCTTGCCGATTGCTCGCGCATACACCCGCTACCAGATCACTCTCGAGGTGACCGACCAGCCGGGCATCCTGGCAAAAATTGCCAATGTTTTCGCTGATCACCATGTTTCGATTGAAACTGTCGAACAGTCGGTGCGCCAAATCGGCGGCAAGCGTCGCTCAACCGCTACCCTCGAGGTAGGAACCCACGTTGCAACCGACGCATCGTTGTCAGCAGTGGTCGAGGCTCTAGCCGCAAATGCCGCGGTTGAATCTATTACTTCAGTAATCCGAGTAGAAGGAATCTAATGGCTCACCAGTGGCGCGGAGTTATCCGCGAATATATCGATCGCCTAGACATCTCAAGCGATAACCCGGTTATCACCCTTGGTGAAGGTGGCACCCCGTTGGTTGAGGCTCCAGCCCTCGCCAAGCTAATTGGTGCCGAGCGTGTTCTTCTGAAGGTAGAAGGCATGAACCCAACCGGCTCATTCAAAGACCGCGGTATGACCATGGCTGTTTCAAAGGCTGTTGGTCACGGTGCAAAGGCCGTCATTGCGGCGTCAACGGGCAACACCTCGGCTTCGGCTGCGGCCTATGCTGCTGCTGCCGGAATTCAGTCGGTGGTCTTGGTGCCTAAGGGCAAGATTTCGCTTGGCAAGCTCAGCCAAGCGGTTGCGCACAAGGCTCAGATTCTGCAGGTCAAGGGTAACTTTGACGACTGCCTCGACCTAGCTCGCGACCTTGCCGAGAACTACCCGGTTCACCTAGTGAACTCGGTAAACCCAGACCGCATCGAGGGCCAGAAGACTGGCGCGTTTGAGGTTGTTGACGCACTTGGTTTCGCACCAGACTTCCACGTATTGCCTGTTGGCAACGCGGGTAACTACACCGCTTATTCAAAGGGTTACAAAGAAGACCTAATCGAAGGTCGCATCAAAGCATTGCCAAAGATGTGGGGCTTCCAGGCAGAAGGCTCGGCGCCGTTCAGTTTCGGAAACCCGGTTAAGAAGCCAGACACCATCGCGACCGCGATTCGCATCGGTAACCCAGCTTCTTACGACCTAGCCTTGGCTGCCCGAGCAGAAACTGAAGGCCAGTTCGGTTACACCTCAGATGCAGAAATCCTTTGGATGCACCGCTTCTTGTCACAAGAGGTCGGCGTTTTCGTCGAGCCTTCATCGGCAACAGGTGCGGCTGGTCTTTTCAAGCACTCGAAGCGCGGCGAAGTACCTGCCGGCTCAACCATCGTGATCACCGTAACCGGCCACGGATTGAAAGACCCAATGTGGGCTCTCAAGACCGAGAGTGGCAAAGACATCAAGCCGCAGGCAGTGGCCAACAAGGTCGAGGCTGTTGCCGAGCGCCTAGGTTTGACCAAGAAGTAATAATGACCTCTCTTATCGGCAGAAAAGTCACCGTGAAGGTGCCGGCAACTTCGGCAAACCTTGGCCCTGGCTTTGACACTCTCGGGCTCGCGCTCTCGTTCTACGATGAGCTAGAGGTAGAGGCAGTGGCCGGCGAGGGCGCATTTGTTGAGGTTCACGGCGAAGGCCAGGGTGAGGTTCCTACCGACGCTTCGAACCTGGTCGTTAAGTCAATCGCGTTCACCTTTGAGAAGTTTGGTCAGGCTTTGCCTGGCCTGCGCCTAAAGGCTCACAACATCATTCCTCACGGTCGTGGAATGGGTTCTTCTGGCGCAGCTGTAGTGTCTGGAATCATCGCGGCGAAGGGCCTCCTAAACGGCATCGTCGAAATCACCGACAAAGACTTGCTCGATCTTGCCACCGAACTTGAAGGTCACCCAGACAATGTTGCGCCGGCCCTTTTTGGCGGCCTAACGATTGCCTGGGAAGACGAGCAGGGGCCACACCACAAGAAGCTATTTGTTCACCGCGGTGTCTCGTTTCTAGAGTTGGTGCCTAGTTTCAAAATGTCTACCGCTCTGGCGCGTTCACTTCAGCCAGAATCGGTACCTCACAACGACGCGGTTTTCAACGTCTCGCGTTCGGCGCTTTTGATCGCCTCGCTCACCCAGAGCCCAGAGTTTCTAATGGCGGCAACCGAAGACAAACTCCACCAGGATTACCGTGCGGCAGCCATGCCAGAAACTCACGCATTAGTTCAGCTGATGCGCGAACACGGGCACGCAGCCGTGGTTTCGGGCGCTGGCCCATCCGTGTTGGTATTGGCTACCGGCCCGGCGCAAAGACTTGAAGCGGCAGAGATTGCGGCAAAACACTATCCACAGTGGAAGGCGCTTTTGCTTGCTGTCGACTTCAAGGGTGCTACAGTAGTAGTGCACCAATAAGCACGCGCAAGTCTCTAGCGAATCAGCTAAAAGACGCGCAAATCCTCGCAAATCTAATGCGATCACTCACGGTCAAGTTCTAAAGAACCGTGAATGCCAGCGAAAATCTCAAAAACATTGAGTCGCTGAAATACTCAAGAAAGAGCACACAAACACATGGATGAAATCCAAGAAACCAAGAAGCCAGCAGCTCGCCGCGGTCGTCGCGTTGAAGCCGGAGCAGTGGCTCCAGAGGCAACCTCAGCTTCAGCAGCTCCTGCTTCAAGCGACTCTGCATCTGCAGACGCACCTAAGAAGAACCCCCGCTCGCGTGCAGCCAAGCCTGCAACCGATGCAGCCGCGGCTACCGAGAAGACTGAAAAGCCAACTCGCGCTCCAAAGGCTGACGGCGGCGAAGCCAAGTCTGAGGGTTCTTCAAACGAGGGTTCAAACTCTGGTTCAGAAAGCAACGGCGAGGGTGGTGAGCGTCAGGAGCGTTCGGGTAACTCTCGTAACCGCAACCGCAACCGCAACTCACGCAACCGCAACAACGGTGAGCGTTCAGAGGGCGGCAACGCCGAGTCAAACGGTGAAGGCGGCGAGGCTCGTGAGCCACGCGAACCACGTGAACCACGCGACAACCAGAACCGCGATAACTCAACCCGCGACAACGACTCACGTAACGAGCGCGACTTCAACGACGAGCGCCGCAACGGTCGCAATGGTCGCAGCCGCAACCGCAACGATCGCAACGACCGTTACCGTGACCGCAACGACCGCAATGGTCGCGGCGGCCGTGGCAACAACAACCCTTACGACGAGGCAGAGCCTGAGATCTCTCCAGATGACGTGCTAGTTCCAGTAGCCGGTATTCTCGACGTTCTCGACAACTACGCCTTCGTTCGCACCAGCGGCTACCTACCTGGCCCGAATGACGTTTACGTTTCACTTGGTCAGGTCAAGAAGTACTCACTTCGCAAGGGTGACGCCGTGGTCGGCGCAATCCGCCAGCCACGCGAAAACGACAACCAGGGTCGTCAGAAGTTCAACGCAATCGTTCGCATTGACTCAATCAACGGCCTAACCCAAGAGCAGGCTGCTAACCGCGTCGAGTTCCAGAAGCTAACTCCTCTTTACCCGCAGACTCGTTTGCGCCTAGAGACCGAAGCAAACAAGCTAAGCACCCGCATCATCGACTTGGTTTCACCAATCGGTAAGGGTCAGCGCGGTCTGATCGTTTCGCCTCCAAAGGCCGGTAAGACTTTGGTGCTTCAAGCGATCGCAAACTCAATCGCGGTAAACAACCCTGAGGTTCACCTAATGGTTGTTCTCGTTGACGAGCGTCCTGAAGAAGTTACCGACATGCAGCGCACCGTCAAGGGTGAAGTTATCGCTTCAACCTTCGACCGCCCTGCCGAAGACCACACCACCGTTGCCGAGTTGGCTATCGAGCGCGCAAAGCGTCTCGTTGAGCTTGGTCACGACGTTGTAGTTCTTCTCGACTCGATCACCCGTCTGGGTCGCGCTTACAACCTAAGCGCACCGGCTTCTGGCCGCATCCTTTCTGGTGGTGTCGATTCATCGGCACTTTACCCACCAAAGCGCTTCTTCGGTGCTGCCCGCAACATCGAAGATGGCGGCTCGCTCACCATCCTGGCAACCGCTCTTGTTGAGACCGGTTCAAAGATGGACGAGGTTATCTTCGAAGAGTTCAAGGGAACCGGAAACATGGAGCTTCGCCTGTCACGCGCACTTGCTGACAAGCGCATCTTCCCAGCTGTTGACGTAAACGCTTCGGGTACCCGTCGCGAAGAAATGTTGATGAGCCCGGATGAGACCAAGATTGTTTGGAAGCTACGCCGCGCACTAGCTGGTCTAGAGCAGCAGCAGGCACTGGAGCTAGTCTTGAGTCGCCTAAAGGAAACCTCGAGCAACGTCGAATTCCTAATGCAGGTTCAGAAGTCAATGCCAGTTCCAACCGGTTCTGACTCGGAGTAAAAATTGCTTTCATCGGTTCAACCTCTAATTGCCGAACACCTCGAGCTTCAGACTCAACTGTCTGACCCGGGGCTGCACGGTAACCCAGCTCTGGCGAAGAAGCTAAATCGCCGCTACGCCGAGCTGAGCGCAATCATCAATGCCTACAACCAGGTCAACTCGCTTGGCGATGACTTGGCTGCTGCCAAAGAACTTGCCAAAGAGGATGAAGCGTTCGCTGAAGAGGTTCCGGCCACCGAGCAGAAGCTGCACGAGGCCAACGAAAAGTTGCGCCGCCTGTTGATTCCTCGCGACCCGGATGATGGCCGCGATGTCATCATGGAAATCAAGGCCGGTGAAGGTGGTGCCGAATCTGCGCTATTCGCAGCCGACCTACTTCGCATGTACTTGCAGTACGCCAACTCAAAGGGTTGGAAGACCGAAATTCTTGATAAGAACGAGTCCGACCTCGGTGGCATCAAAGACATTCAGCTGGCCATCAAGTCGAACACCACCGACCCTGCCCAGGGAGTTCACGCTCACCTGAAGTATGAGGGTGGCGTTCACCGAGTTCAGCGTGTTCCGGCAACCGAAACTCAGGGTCGCATTCACACTTCGGCAGCGGGCGTGCTCGTCTTCCCTGAAGTAGATGAGCCTGAAGAAGTCGAGATCAGCCAGAACGATCTTCGTATCGACGTTTACCGTTCATCTGGCCCCGGTGGTCAGTCGGTTAACACCACCGACTCGGCCGTTCGAATCACTCACTTGCCTACCGGTATTACCGTGGCGATGCAGAACGAAAAGTCTCAGCTTCAGAACCGTGAAGCAGGTATGCGCGTGCTTCGTGCCCGCATCCTTGCTGCCCAGCAGGAGGCCCTCGAGGCCGAGCAGTCTGCGGCCCGCAAGTCGCAGGTTAAGTCGGTTGACCGTTCAGAGCGCATTCGCACCTATAACTTCCCTGAGAACCGCATCGCAGACCACCGCACCGGTTACAAGGCCTACAACCTAGATGCAGTCATGGATGGCGCTCTCGAGCCTGTGATTCAGTCTGCAATCCAAATGGACGAAGAGGCTCGCCTAGCCGCAATCGGTGAAGCTAAGTAGCGAACCACTCGTGTTACTTGGCGAACTGGTTCGACATGCAGCTGAGCGATTCGAGTCGGTGGGAATCGACTCGGCTCTAGCCGATGCCGAACTTCTCGCCGGGCACATCCTTGGGCTTAGCCGTGGGGGAGTGCAGGCCCAGATTTTGAT
>CANGGK010000008.1 GCA_947453475.1 Microbacteriaceae bacterium | reverse complement strand
GAACCACTCGTGTTACTTGGCGAACTGGTTCGACATGCAGCTGAGCGATTCGAGTCGGTGGGAATCGACTCGGCTCTAGCCGATGCCGAACTTCTCGCCGGGCACATCCTTGGGCTTAGCCGTGGGGGAGTGCAGGCCCAGATTTTGATTGGTGCATGCATCGATGAACATCAGGCAGAACAGCTTTCCGACCTATACGGCCGCCGTTTAGCGCGCGAACCGCTGCAGCACATCACCGGCATTGCATATTTCAGGCAGCTTGAACTCAAGGTCGGCAGGGGAGTGTTTATCCCGCGCCCGGAAACCGAGTTCGTTGCCCAGCTGGCTATCGACGCTATCCACGAAGCCTTGGCCGCTGGCGCAGACCAACCGATAGCGGTTGACCTCGGCACCGGCTCAGGTGCGATTGCCCTGGCCATTGCCACAGAAAACCCGTCGGCCAAGATTTATGCGGTCGAGAAGTCTGACGACGCATACCCCTTCACTTCGGCAAACTTCGCCAAGTATGACGGGCAATGCGATGCACACCTTGTTCATGGCGATTTGGCCGATGCCTTTGCTGAACTGAACGGTACAGTCTCGGTTGTCGCATCCAACCCGCCTTATATTCCGACCGATGCGATTCCCCGCGACGCAGAGGTTCGACTTAACGACCCGGCGCTTGCACTGTATGGCGGCGAAGACGGAATGTCGGTCATGCACCTTGTCTCGGCTACTGCAAAACGCCTTTTGGTCGACGGGGGAACCTTGATTGTCGAACACGCAGACTCGCAATCTGAACAGGTGTGTCAACTACTATTGGCTGATGGATGGCGTGAAGTTCGCGCTCATCGCGATCTAACCGATCGCGACCGAGCCGTAACCGCCATTAAGTAATCTAGATTTTCAGGGTCGAGAGGTAGGAGAGCCGATGGCAACGCGCATTTACGACTGCTCGCTCGACACCGACCTTCTTACCGGAATGCGACTGGCCAAGGTCTCTTTGGGGCGCAATGAACTTGTGGTTATGCCAACCGACACCGTCTATGGCATCGGCTGTGATGCCTTCTCGGCCAAGGGTGTTCAGGCTCTGCTGGCGGCAAAGGGTCGCGGGCCGCAGTCACCACCACCGGTATTGATTCCAAACATCAACACCTTGCAGGCTCTTGCCGACCAAATTCCCGAGGTTGCCATGCGGCTTGCCGAGACTTTTTGGCCCGGTGCCCTGACCATGATTCTTCGCGCCCAGCCCTCGCTCAACTGGGATCTCGGCGAAACCAAGGGCACGGTGGCACTTCGAATGCCAGACCACAAAATTGCACTTGCGCTTCTCGAAGAGGTCGGGCCAATGGCTGTTTCGAGCGCCAATCTCACCGGCCAGCCGGCAGCCACAACCTGCCAACAAGCCGAGGCCTATCTTGGCGAAAGCGTTCAGGTATACCTTGATGGCGGCACCAGCCCGAAGGGTGAGGCATCGACCATCCTTGATCTCACCGACGTGATCGACACCTACACGAATGGCAAGCTCGAAACCACCGGCAAAATCAAGATTGTTCGTGCCGGTGCACTTAGTGCCGACAAGATTCGCACCATTGCAGGCTCGCTGCTCACCGAGGCCGTCAACTAATGCGCGCCTATTTGCTGACGATGCTGTTTGCGGCCGTAATCACGTTCTTCGGCACGTTTGCGACGCTAAAGATCAGCCACAAGTACAAGCTCTACCCGCAGATTCGCGCTCGCGATTCTCACACACGACCGACGCCCCGACTCGGTGGCGTCGCAATGTTCGCCGGTTTCTTGGCAGCCATGGGTTTCTCGGCCAGTTTAGGTTGGTTCCACAGCGTTTTCGTCGAACCAGGTCGAGTGTTAGCGATTATCGCCGCGGCATTTCTAATCACCTTGATTGGTTTTCTAGATGATCTTTATGACCTCGACTGGACTTTGAAGCTAGCCGGTCAGTTTGTCGTCGCGGGCATCCTGGCGTGGCAGGGTGTGCAGATTGTTTCGCTACCGATTGCCGGCATCACCATCGGCAGCTTCGGGTTGTCATTCGTGGCGACTGTTTTCTTGACCGTTCTGGTGATGAACGCGGTGAACTTCATTGACGGCTTGGATGGGCTTGTAGCCGGTGTCGTGCTCATTGGAACCTCGGTGTTCTTTGCCTACAGTTACCTGCTTTCGCAGCAGACCTCGCCCACCAATTACTTCAACCTTGCCTCGGTGCTATCGGCCATCGTCATCGGAATGTGCATCGGCTTCTTGCCTTATAACTGGCACCGCGCCAAGATCTTCATGGGCGATTCGGGAGCCATGCTACTCGGCATGCTCATGGCGGTTTCAGCACTAACCGTAACCGGCCAGGTCGACCCACACGTGGCTGCCAAGGATGACTTCTTGCCGGCTTTCATTCCCTTGATTTTGCCGCTGGCCATCCTGGTTTTGCCACTGCTCGACTTCACGCTTGCCGTGTTGAGAAGGCTTCGAGCGGGAAAGTCTCCATTCACCGCAGATCGTCAGCATTTGCACCACCGACTGCAAGATTTTGGTCACACTCACCTGGGGTCAGTCTTGGTTTTCTATGTCTGGACCGCCCTGATTTCGATTACCTGCTTAATGTTTTTCTTCATGCCTGCCTGGGGCGTCTGGATTTTCTCAGGTATCGGCCTAATTGCAGCATCCACCTACACCGTCTGGCCGGTGCTCAAACAGCGCGCGGCGTCGAAAGTGAGTTCTAATGTCTAAAGCCACCAACCTTACCGAGGTATTTTCGGCAGTGCTCAAGCAGGGGCTGCTTCTCGTCGCGATTATTGCTGTTGTAGGTGGTGGGCTTGGGCTCATTTTTGCCGGTGTCAACGGCCTGATCAGCGGGCTGATTGGAGCCGGCTTGGCGCTTCTATTTAGCAGCTTGACGGCCCTATCCGTGAGGTTCGGCGGCAAGCTCTCACTCGGCGGGTTTTTCGGAGTTGTTCTGGGTGGTTGGATCGTGAAGCTGGTCGGATTTGTAGTGCTAATCGCCGTGTTGAAGGGGGCCGTATTCATCGCCGGTCCGGTGCTGTTTTTCACCCTGGTCGCATCAATTTTGGGCACCTTGGTGATCGATTCGCTTATCGTTTTGAAGTCTCGAATCACCGTCGGCACCGACTAAAGCGCTTTCAGCAAAATATTTCGCCAAACCTAGGGGAATCCGTTATTTTCAAAGGGTTTTTCCTGTTAGACTCATCTGGTTATCAAAGGGTTTTTGATGACATCACACTGTAAATCGCCGCAAGGCATTCCAATCTTGCCCCGACACAGGAGTTCAAGCTGCTAGCTAAAGTTCTAGGTCTGCTCTCAGAAGCAACCACCACCGACACGTCGGGCAGTTCATTTGAGGCGCCTACCATTGGCGAGTTTTACCCAGATGTCGTTCTTTTTGCTGGCACCCCTTTTGAGCTAAACCGAGTCATGATGATTCGCTTGCTCGTCACCACGCTTCTTCTAGTCGTTTTCTATCTTTGGTCTGGCGCTTTCAAGAAGGCCTACAAGACCAAGCAGTATGTGCCAAGTCGTTTCCAGCTAATGGGCGAGATTTCTTTGAACTTCGTTCGCAAGAGCATCGCTCACGAACAGCTTGGCGAGAAGGACGGCGACCGCTTCCTGCCGCTGCTAACCACAATCTTCTTCATCGTGCTTGGCATGAACGTCACCGGCATCATCCCGTCACTAAACATCGCGAGCACCGCACTTATCGGCTTGCCTTTGGTATTGGCTCTTGCCGCTTACTTCACCTTCATTTACGCGGGTGTGAAGAAGCACGGAGTTGGCTTCTTCAAGAACTCGCTTTTCCCAGCAGGCGTGCCACTGCCTTTCTACATCCTGGTTACGCCAATCGAGTTGCTCTCGACTTTCATCCTTCGCCCGATTACTCTGGCCCTTCGTTTGACCATGAACATGATCGCTGGCCACTTGTTGCTAGTGCTCTGCTTCTCGGCAACCTCATACTTCCTGTTCAACTCTGAGGGCTTCTTCAAGGCCTTCGGCGCAGGAACCTTCCTGTTCGGCTTCGTCTTCACTCTCTTTGAGATGCTGGTGGCGTTCCTACAGGCCTATGTATTTACTCTGCTGACCACGGTCTACATTCAGTTGGCCTTGGCAGACGAGCACTAATCAGAACTGACAACCGTCATTTCTAAAAACCACGGAAGGGATACACAAAGTGGACGTAACTAACATCGCCGCAATCTCAGGCAACATCGCAGTAATCGGCTACGGTCTTGCAGCCGTAGGCCCTGGCATCGGTGTGGGTCTTGTTGTTTCAAAGACCATCGAGTCAATCGCTCGCCAGCCAGAGCTAGCAGCAAAGCTTCAGGTCACCATGTGGCTTGGTATCGCATTCACCGAAGCACTTGCGCTTATCGGTCTTGCAACCCCATTCATCTTCGCTTAGTCAGTCAGGATCTAAACCATGATTTCTAGGATCATTGAAGCTGCAGCGGAGGGGCAGGCTCATAACCCGCTTCTACCTGCTCCAGCCGATCTCCTATGGTCGTCGGTTGTCTTCGTAATTCTGTTGGCATTCTTCTGGGTTCGCGTTCTACCGAACTTCAAGAAGAATCTTGACTCTCGCACCGAGGCAATCGAAGGTCGCCTCGAAGCCGCTGAAAAGGCCCAGGCCGAAGCAGCAGCTAAAACTGCGAACATCGAAGCCGAGCAGGCCGAGGCACGTGCCGACGCAGCCAAGATTCGTGAAGAAGCACGCGCCGAAGGTGCAGCAATCCTTGCTGAACTCAAGGAGCAGGCATCTTCTGAGGCAGCTCGCCTAACCGCGACCGCAAAGGCTCAGATCGAAGCCGAGCGTCAGGCAGCCCTAATCTCACTTCGCGCAGAAGTTGGCTCACTAGCCATCGACCTCGCGTCAAGTGTTGTTGGTGCAAGCCTGAAGAACGAAAAAGTTGCAACCGGCGTGGTCGACCAGTTCTTGGCCGATCTTGAAGCCGGCGAAGCTAAACCAAAAGCAGGCAAGAAGAAGTAATGGCGAGTTCAACTAGGCAGTCACTAGCCGCGGCGAAAGAGGCACTAACTCCTCTTCTAGCTAAGGCCGACCTCAAGTTCGCAGAAGAGATCTTTGCAATCGGCGCAGCCGTTGCATCGTCGGCTCAGTTGCGAAGCATCCTCTCGGACCCTTCCGCCGAGGCAAAGGCCAAGTCAGGCGCGCTTACCGCAGTATTCGGTAAGGGCGTTTCGGCCCCGGCACTTGAGTTCGCTAACTCTCTAGTTACTCTCCGTTGGTCAACCGGGCAAGACCTCGTAGCCGCTTTCGAGCAGCTCGCGGTCTTCACGGTTGCCGCAATCGCGGCCAAGGGTAAGAAGTTGTCCAACGTTGAGAGTGAAATCTTTGCGTTCCAGACAGCTGTTGACTCAGACCAGGAACTTCAGTTTGCTCTTGGCGATAACGCTGCATCTGACGAAGCCAAAGCAGCTTTGGTTGCCGCTCTGCTAAAGGGCAAGGCTTCAGATGAGGCAGCCGTTCTTATTCGCCGCGCAGTAACCGGTGCTCGTCGCCGTCGCGTCGTCGTTGCTCTAGAGCAGTTCGGCAAGCAGGTCTCTGCTTACGCCGAGCGTCTAGTGGCCACGGTTACCGTTGCTGCACCGGTCAGCGACAAGCAGTTGGAGCGCCTCGAGGCCGCTCTAGCAAAGTCTTACGGACACAGCTTGAAGCTAAACGTTGAGATTGACGAATCGATTCTTGGCGGTATGAAGGTTCAGGTTGGCGGAGAGATTCTCGACGGCAGCCTAAGTGCACGACTTCTTCAAGCAAAACTTCAGCTCGCTTAGCGAACTGACCCACAAACTTCAGTCGTCTCGGCGACTGGCCTAGAAAGACCAACCGGGGTTCGCCCCAGAAGTAGAGGAACGAGATGGCAGATCTGAAAATCAGCCCGAACGAGATTCGCGACGCTCTAAAGGACTTCGTTAAGTCTTACGAGCCAGCCAAGGCTTCTCGCGCAGAAGTAGGCCACGTAATCGATGCCGGTGACGGTATTGCGCACGTTGAAGGCCTACCAAGTGCAATGGCTAACGAGCTTCTTAAGTTCGCCGATGGCACTCTGGGCCTAGCCCTGAACCTTGACGAGCGCGAGATCGGTACCGTTGTTCTCGGTAACTTCGAAGGCATCGTCGAGGGTATGGAAGTTCACCGCACCGGTGAAGTTCTTTCGGTACCTGTTGGCGACAACTTCCTAGGTCGCGTTGTCGACCCACTAGGTAACCCAATCGATGGTCTAGGCGACATCAAGGCTGATGCCCGTCGTGCACTTGAGCTTCAGGCTCCTGGTGTTATGGCACGTAAGTCAGTTCACGAGCCCCTACAGACCGGTATCAAGGCAATCGACGCCATGATTCCTGTTGGTCGCGGCCAGCGCCAGCTAATCATCGGTGACCGTCAGACCGGTAAGACCGCAATCGCGATCGACACCATCATCAACCAGAAGGCTAACTGGGAGTCTAAGGACCCTAAGAAGCAGGTTCGATGCATCTATGTTGCAATCGGTCAGAAGGGTTCGACCATTGCTTCTGTAAAGGGCGCACTTGAAGAAGCTGGCGCCATGGAGTACACCACCATCGTGGCTTCTCCTGCATCAGACCCAGCTGGTTTCAAGTACCTAGCTCCTTACACCGGTTCTGCCATTGGTCAGCACTGGATGTATGGCGGCAAGCACGTCCTAATCATCTTCGATGACCTATCGAAGCAGGCAGAGGCCTACCGTGCAGTGTCACTTCTTCTACGTCGCCCACCAGGCCGCGAGGCTTACCCTGGTGACGTCTTCTACCTACACTCACGTCTACTTGAGCGTTGTGCCAAGCTAAACGACGAGCTTGGTGGCGGTTCGATGACTGGTCTTCCAATCATCGAAACCAAGGCAAACGACGTTTCTGCATACATCCCGACCAACGTGATTTCGATCACCGACGGCCAGATCTTCTTGCAGTCAGACCTCTTCAACTCAAACCAGCGCCCTGCCATTGACGTAGGTATTTCGGTTTCACGTGTTGGTGGTGCAGCTCAGGTTAAGGGCATCAAGGGTGTTTCAGGTACCTTGAAGCTAGAACTTGCTCAATACCGCGCACTAGAGGCGTTCGCAATGTTCGCATCTGACCTAGACGCGGCTTCACGCCAGCAGCTAGCTCGCGGTGCACGCCTAATGGAGCTTCTAAAGCAGCCTCAGTACTCACCATTCCCAGTTGAAGAGCAGACTGTCTCTATCTGGGCTGGTACTACCGGCAAGCTTGACGAGGTTCCAGTAGAAGACGTGCTTCGCTTCGAGTCAGAGCTGCTTGAGAGCCTTCGCCGTAACAGCAAGATTCTCACCACTATCCGCGAGACCAGCAAGCTAGAGAGCGACACCGTTGCTGAGCTAGAGAAGGCCGTTGCCAAGTTCAAGCGTGGCTTTGCTACTTCGACCGGTGCATCACTTGCTTCAGCAGGCGACGCTTCGGTACTAGACGAAGACGACGTTGAGCAGGAAAAGATTGTCAAGCAGAAGAAGGCTCCTGCAAAGAAGCCAGCTGCTAAGAAGTAATCACTTCTACGCCTAACTAAAACAACTTCTATTTAAGGAACGGAGAGAGACATGGGAGCGCAACTTCGCGTCTACAGACAGAAAATTAAGTCTGCTCAGACCACCAAGAAGATCACTCGTGCCATGGAGCTAATCTCTGCTTCGCGAATTTATAAGGCACAGCAACGATTAGCTGCGGCAGCGCCGTATGCACGTGCTGTGACTCGCGCCGTCTCGGCAGTGGCAACCTTCGGAAACGTAGACCACCCACTGACCACAGAGCCGGCACGTATTGATCGCGCAGCAGTAGTTATCTTTACCTCTGACCGCGGTCTTGCCGGAGCGTTCTCTTCGAACGTTCTAAAGGAAGCCGAGCAGCTCACTAACCTACTCGAAGAGCAGGGTAAAGAGGTTGTTTACTACCTAGTTGGACGCAAGGCTGTTGCAAACTTTAGCTTCCGTCGCCGCGAAGCTGTTCGCAGCTGGATCGGTGGCACCGACTTGCCAGTGTTCGACACTGCCAAGGAGATTGCCGATGCGGTTGTTGCAGCTTTCAACACCGACTTTGCTGAGGGTGGCGTAGACGAAATTCACTTGGTTTCAAACCGATTCGTTTCGATGATTGCCCAGGTTCCTGAAGTTGTTCGTTTGCTGCCTCTAGAGGTAGTTGAGGGGTCAGAAGAGACCGAGCCAAGCGAAGTCTTCCCGCTATACGAATTCGAACCAGACGTTAACAAGGTTCTTGACGCCTTGCTACCGGTCTACATCGAAAGCCGCATCTTCAACGCAATGTTGCAGTCTGCAGCTTCAGAGCACGCTGCACGTCAGAAGGCTATGAAGTCGGCAACCGACAACGCTGACAAGTTGATCAAGAACTACACCAGACTGAGCAACTCAGCTCGCCAGTCTGAGATTACCCAGCAGATTTCCGAAATTGTTGGTGGAGCAGACGCACTGTCTACCGCCGGCAACGAAGACTAAGAGAAAGAAAGAGACATGGCCGAGACCAAGAAGAAGGCTGCAACCGCAGCCGGCACCGGACGCATTGCTCGCGTTACCGGTCCAGTGGTTGACATCGAGTTTCCTCACGATGCCATCCCTGCGATCTACAACGCGCTCACCACAGACATCGAGCTAGATGGCGAGAAGACCACTCTTACTCTTGAGGTCGCTCAGCACCTAGGCGACGACCTAGTGCGCGCTATTGCTTTGAAGCCAACCGACGGTTTGGTTCGTGGCGGCGTCGTTACCGACACCGGCGCTCCAATCTCAGTTCCAGTTGGCGATGTCACCAAGGGTCACGTTTTCAACGTAACCGGTGAAATCCTCAACGCAAAGCCAGGCGAAAAGATCGAGGTTAACGAGCGTTGGTCAATCCACCGTCAGCCTCCAAAGTTCGACCAGCTTGAGTCAAAGACCAACATGTTCGAGACCGGAATCAAGGTCATCGACCTTCTAACCCCTTACGTACAGGGTGGAAAGATTGGTTTGTTCGGTGGTGCCGGTGTTGGTAAGACCGTTCTAATCCAGGAAATGATCTACCGCGTGGCAGAAAACCACGATGGTGTGTCTGTATTCGCCGGTGTTGGTGAGCGTACCCGTGAAGGTAACGACCTTATCGACGAAATGACCGAGTCAGGCGTTATCGACAAGACTGCACTGGTTTTCGGCCAGATGGATGAGCCACCTGGCACGCGTCTTCGCGTGGCGCTTTCTGCTCTAACCATGGCGGAGTACTTCCGCGATGTTCAGAAGCAGGACGTTCTGTTGTTCATCGACAACATCTTCCGCTTCACTCAGGCAGGTTCAGAGGTTTCAACCCTTCTAGGCCGTATGCCTTCTGCAGTGGGTTACCAGCCAAACTTGGCTGACGAGATGGGTCTCCTTCAGGAGCGCATCACCTCGACCCGTGGTCACTCGATTACCTCGCTACAGGCTATTTACGTGCCGGCTGACGACTACACCGACCCAGCCCCGGCAACTACCTTTGCGCACCTTGACGCGACCACCGAGCTTTCTCGTGAAATCGCTTCTCAAGGTCTGTACCCAGCGGTTGACCCACTGACCTCTACCTCTCGCATCTTGGACCCTCGTTACATTTCGAAGGACCACTACGAGACCGCAACCTTGGTCAAGTCGATCCTTCAGAAGAACAAGGAACTTCAGGAAATCATCGCCATCCTTGGTGTCGAAGAACTTTCTGAAGAAGACAAGATCACCGTTTCACGCGCACGTCGTATCCAGCGATTCCTGTCGCAGAACACCTACATGGCTACCAAGTTCACCGGTGTTGCAGGTTCGACCGTTCCACTAAAGGACACCATCGAGGGCTTCTCAGCAATCGCACGTGGTGACTTCGACCAGGTTGGCGAGCAGGCCTTCTTCAACGTTGGTGGAATCGAAGACGTACTACGCGAGTGGGACAAGATTCAGAAGGAATCAGGTAAGTAACAATGGCACTGCACGTTGAGCTAGTAGCCGCCGACCAGGCCGTATGGACTGGAGAAGCCAAGATGGTGGTCGCTAAGACCGTCGAGGGTGAAATCGGTTTGCTACCAGGCCACGAGCCAATGCTTGCGATCCTGGGTTCAGGCGAAGTTCGAATCACCCTTGAGGGTGGTGAAATCATCAAGGCATCTGCCGAGGATGGCTTCCTTTCAGTCGAAAAGGACGTAGTGACCGTTGTTGCTCGTCACGCCGCTCTCATCTAATCAAGATTCAATAAGAAAACCCCGACCGAGTGGTCGGGGTTTTCTTTTGTCCTTAGCTCCTCTTGCGGGCCTTACTTGGAACCCATTTCACATCGCCACCGTGCTTCACGTTGGCATGGCGTGCGAGAACAAACAGCAGGTCGCTAAGACGGTTTAGATATTTCACTGCGGCAATGTTGATGCCGCCGTTCGGGTGGCCCTTCTTAGCTGGTTCAGTGCCGTAAGCCTCGATCGCGTGCCAAGTGGCGCGCTCGGCGCGGCGCACAACTGTTCGAGCCAGGTGCAAGCCAGCCGCCGGCCCGGAGCCACCAGGCAGGATGAACGAATCTAACGTGGATAGTTCTTGGTTGTATTTGTCGATAGCGGCTTCTAGCCCATCAATCCAGGCGTCTTCGATGCGAATCGGGTCGTACTCATAGTGTTCGTTCAAAGGGTTCGAGAGGTCAGCGCCGAGGTCGAACAGGTCATTTTGAATTTGTTCCAATAGGGCTAGGGTCTCGGCGTCAAATTCATCCTTGGCCAGCGCAACCGCAACTCCGATGGCTGAGTTTGCCTCGTCAACATCGGCGTACGCTTCAATCCGTGGGTCGGTCTTTCGGGTGCGGCTGAAATCACTCAGACCGGTCATGCCCTCGTCGCCGGTGCGAGTGTAAATCTTCGTAAGTCTGACCATGTTTCAAGTCTAGAGTCGCCTTGCCAATCAATGCTTGGCGTTCGCTGCCAGCAAGGCAATCTAGCATTGAAGAATGCTCTTCTTGCTACCGCCATCTGAAACCAAACGCTCCGGCGGAGGTTCGCTAACCATCGAGCAGGTGGCTCTTACCTTTGGTGGCCTAAACCAGGCCAGAGAAGAAGTTTTGGCTGCTTCGGGTAATCAAGAGCTCCTCCACGCAGCAACGATGCGAGCTATCGATCGCTACACCGGAACCCTCTTCGGCGCCATCCATGGCCGAGGGTTGAAGGGCACGCCAACCGAACACAACAATCTGACCGCCGCTGAGGTTAGTCGCGCCAAGTCAACCGTTCTGATTCAATCGGCAATGTTTGGCTTGATTCCGGCTACCGACTTGATTCCTGAGTACAAATTGTCACCATCTAAGAGCATCAATGGCCTCAATCTCAAGAAGCATTGGGCGCAGGCGCATCTTACAATTTGGCCACGCCTAACTGGCGGCGTGATTGTTGATTTGAGATCGAAAGCTTACGCCGAGCTGGCCCCAATTCCAGAAGACGTAGAACACTTCGTTGTGACAGTTGAGGTTGAATACCCTGACGGCGCGAGGCGAACTCTGAACCACTTCAATAAAAAGGCGAAGGGGCAGCTTGTTCGCGCGGCTCTGACCGCCAAGAAGACGCCTGAAACCATTGTGGAACTAAAGGCTTGCGCGAGACGCGCTGGGCTTGCCATTGAGGTTTCTGGGCGTAATCTGACGCTCGTAACCCGCGAAGCTACCTAGGGTCTAGCGCTTGAAGCACCCCGGTGCATGGTCTTTGACCATTCCGGTTGCCTGCATGAGCGCATACATCGTGGTTGGTCCTACGAAACCAAAACCGCGCTGGCGAAGCTCTTTGCTAAGCGCCTTTGACTCATCGGTGATGGCCAGCCAACCAAAGTCATCTTCAGCGCGCTGGGGAGCAGCAGGTTTGAAGCTCCAAACTAAATCGCTGATGCTTTCGCCTCGTGACTGCATTTCGAGAACAACTTTGGCATTTTGGATTGTGCTTAGGATTTTTGCGCGATTGCGAATGATGCCCACGTCGAGCATTAGTCGTTCAACATCGGTGGCGGTCAAAGCGGCAACTGCGTTGAGGTCAAAGTTCTGAAAAGCCGCCCGGAACCCTTCGCGCCTCTTGAGTATGGAAATCCAGGAAAGCCCGGCTTGAAAACCCTCAAGTGTGATTCGTTCGAACATTTCACGATCGCCTCGAACCTCGACGCCCCACTCGGTGTCGTGATATTCGATGTAAACCGGGTCGTTATTCAGCCATGAGCAGCGGTTTAGGCCGTCTTCAAACTCGCGAACGAAGCTCAAGTTATTCCTTTGCCGTTAGGCCCTCTAGGGCCAGCAACCAACGCTTGGTTGGTAGGCCGTCGCCACCAGAGTAGCCGGTGATTTTGCCTGAAGCGCCAAGTACTCGATGGCAGCCGATAACTAGAGGCACCGGGTTAGCGCCAACCGCGCCGCCCACTGCCCGAACCGCCTTGGGTCTACCGATTGCCTCGGCGATCTCACCGTAGGTCTTTGTTTCACCAAATGGAATCGCCGCGATTTCAGACCAGACTGCGCGCTGGAATTCGGTGCCCTGCACCTCAACGGCAAAGTCGAGAGTTTTGCCCTTGCCTGCGAAATAATGCTTGAGCTGCTTTTCGGCTTTGTCGAGTTCACTTGACTTGCCAGAGCTAGCAACGGCTGGCCCACCCATGGTCAGGTAAATAATTTTGTTGTTGCGAGCCACCATGAAGATGTTGCCAATTGGCGAGTCAAAGCAGCGGGTTGCTTCTTCAGTCATTTTTCTCATGCTCCGAGGCTAGGTGTGCAAGTCATCCGATTAAAGCACGAACGCCGACTCTGTTGAAAGAATCGGCGTCCGTGAATAACTTTTTACAAAGCCTGCTGTGCCTCGATCAAGCAACCGCGCAAGATTTGCTCAATTTCATTGAACTCATCCGGGCCGATGGTCAACGGCGGTGCGAGCTGGACGACAGGGTCGCCACGGTCATCAGAGCGACAGTAGAGCCCCTCTTCGAACATGCGGTGAGACAGAATGCCGCGAAGCAGGCGCTCAGACTCGGCGTCGCTGAAGGTCTCCTTGGTGTTCTTATCCTTAACCAACTCGATGGCCCAGAAATAACCTTCACCGCGAACGTCGCCCACGATGTCGATGTCCTTCAGCTTTTCGAGAGTACGACGGAACTCTCCCTCGTTTCGGCGAACATTGCCGACTAGGTCTTCTTCATCAAAGATGTCTAGGTTGGCCAATGCAACCGCGGCAGATACCGGGTGACCGCTGTAGGTGTATCCGTGAGGGAAGATTTCTGTGCCGTGCTTGAACGGTTCGAAAAGTTTCTCTGCCATTAGAAGCGCGCCGATGGGAGCATAGGCCGAAGTCATGCCCTTCGCACAAACAATCATGTCCGGCTGAAAGTCGTAGCGGTTTGATGCAAACATCTCGCCAACGCGCCCGAATGCGTCGATGGTCTCATCGGCAACGATAAGCACGTCATACTTGTCGCAAATTTCGCGAACTCGCTTGAAGTAGCTCTTCGGTGCTGTGAAGCAGCCACCCGAGTTCTGAACTGGTTCGAGTACGAACATGGCTACCGTATCCGGGTCTTCGAACTGAATCATTTCTTCGACGCGGTCGGCCGCCCATAGTCCGAACTCTTCCTCAGTTGCGAACTGATCTTGAGCGCGATACCAGTTGGTGTTCGGCACGCGGAAGGTCGATGGAACCAAAGGCTCGAAGGCCTTCTTCATGGATGGGATGCCCGTCATCGACAAAGCACCGTGTGATGTGCCGTGATAGGCGACAGAGCGAGTCAAGACCTTGTGCTTCATTGGCTTGCCCTGAATCTTGAAATACTGCTTGGCAAGCTTCCAAGCGGTTTCGTTAGCTTCGCCACCGCCAGTGGTGAAGAACACGCGAGACATGTTTTTCGGGGCGTAAGAAAGCAAACGCTCTGAAAGCTCAATGCCAGGCTTGTGTGCGTGTGACCACAGTGGGAAGTAGTCGAGCTCGCGCATTTGCTTTGCAGCGGCTTCAGCCAGTCTTTCGCGGCCGTGGCCGGCGTTTACCGCAAACAGGCTCGAAATGCCGTCAAAGTAACGCTTGCCATTTTGGTCCCAGAAGTGGTGGCCCTTGGCGTGGGTAATGATCGGAATTTCTCCGTTCTTTGTGTAGAACGGGCTGTGGCGGGTGAACTGCAAGAACATGTTGTCCTTGGCAGCCTGCTGCAGCATTGCAGGGGTTGCTTCTCGTCCGGCCTTGCGGGCGTCAAGTAGCGGGGTGGCAGTTTCTGCGTTCTTTCGATTCCAGATAGCCATTTGATATCACTCTTTACATTGGGTTTTTCGGGGGAATCATCTGGTTCCCCAGTTGTAGACCTGCTTTGCGACTTTCAAATACACGAAGGTTTCGGTAGATGTCACTCCGGGCAGTGTCCGGATCTTTGAATTGAGAAGGGCAATGAGATCGTCATCGTTCTCACAAACCACCTCAACCAAAATGTCAAAACTTCCAGCGGTCATGACCACGTAGTCGACCTCAGGCATTTCTGCCAGTTTTTCTGAGATTTCTCGGGTGTCTCCGCCGCAGCGAACGCCGATCATGGCCTGTCGGTAAAAACCAAGTTGCATCGGGTCGGTCACTGCAACGACCTGCATGACGCCCGAGTCGGTTAGTTTCTGCACGCGCTGGCGCACGGCAGCTTCAGAAAGCCCGACAGCCTTGCCGATCTCAGAGTATGAGCGGCGACCGTCAAGCTGAAGTTGTTCGATGATCAACTTTGATACATCGTCCAGCTGACTCAATTTGGTGCGTGCAACCCTAGACATGCTTCGATTTTGTCAGTGTAAATGGCATTTAGCAAATGAATCCGCAGGTGATTTGCAATTTTGATACTGAAATGAAAGCAAATCACCTTAATTTGCTTCGAAATGCGGATTAGACTCAAAATATGAGCATCAACTCGAAGGAGAGCTAAGCGATGTCGGTTCGCAAATTACAAAACTTTGTCAACGGTGAATACGTTGAAGCTAAATCTGGTGAAACCAGCGACGTAATCAACCCAGCCACCGGTCAGGTTTACGCTACCGCTCCGGTTTCTTCGGCTGCCGACGTTGACGCCGCCTATCGAGCGGCAGAAGCCGGCTTCGAAGAGTGGAGCAATTTCACTCCGGGAGAGCGCCAGTTGGCTTTGTTCCGAATTGCCGATGCTCTCGAAGCCCGGGCAGAAGAGGCCGCCGATGTTGAGTCAGAAAATACTGGCAAACCACGCAGCACGCTGGTCGAATACGAGATGGCCCCATCGGTTGATCAGATTCGGTTCTTTGCCGGTGCGGCCAGAAACCTAGAGGGTAAGTCTGCTGGTGAATACGCGCGCGACCACACATCCTGGATTCGTCGCGAACCAATCGGTGTCATCGGTCAGGTAACCCCCTGGAACTACCCGTTAAACATGGCGGTTTGGAAGTTCGCACCAGCCATCGCCGCCGGCAACGCCGTGGTAATCAAGCCTTCAGACACCACTCCGGCATCGACCCTACTGCTCGCCGAAATCGCCAGCGAATTCTTGCCAAAGGGTGTATTCAATGTGGTTGCCGGAACCCGCGACACCGGTCGAGCGATGATTGAAAACACGATTCCTCAGATGGTTTCGATCACCGGTTCGGTGCGTGCCGGCATGGAGGTCGCGAAGTCTGCGGCAACCGACCTAAAGCGCGTGCACCTCGAACTTGGTGGCAAGGCTCCGGTCATCGTGTTCGAAGACGCAGACCTGCAGAAGGCGGCCGCGCAAATTGCCATTGCCGGATACTTCAACGCCGGCCAAGACTGCACTGCGGCAACCCGCATCCTGGTTCACGAATCGGTTCACGACGAGTTCGTCGCACTGCTGGTTGCCGAGGTCAAGGCAAACGCAATTACCGGTGACCCGAGCCGCGATGACATCCTGTTTGGCCCGGTAAATAATGCCAACCAGCTCGAGCGTGTTCAGGGGTTCATTAACCGACTACCAGATCACGCTCGCATCGAAGTTGGCGGCAACCGTGTTGGTGACGTCGGTTACTTCCACGAAGCCACCGTTCTTTCTGGTCTAAAGCAGACTGACGAGCACATCCAGAGTGAAATCTTCGGGCCGGTCACTACCGTTCAGAAATTCAAGGATGACGCCGAAGCGATGCGTTGGGCTAACGACGTTCAGTATGGCTTGGCTTCTTCGGTTTGGACTCAGAACCACACCCGAGCAATGCGCTTCTCAAAGGGCCTGAACTTTGGTTGCGTCTGGATCAACACTCACATTCCGCTGGCCGCCGAGATGCCTCACGGTGGTTTCCGTCACTCTGGTTATGGCAAAGACCTGTCGCAGTATGGTTTCGAGGACTACACCCGCATCAAGCACGTCATGTCATACATCGGGGAGTAACCGAGCAAATCGGGGAGTAGTTCTCTCCACAGAATCTGAAGTTTGGGTCGTCGAGATTGTCTCGGTGGCCCATTCTTCTTTGATGCAAGGTATTTGGTTTCTTCCGTCTCTGATTTTTGGTGGTGCACAGGGGTTCACTACCGGCAACTGGCAGATGTTCATCTTTTCGGTTGTGAGTCTCGGGGTCTGGCCACTTAGCCGATGGTTCAAGCGAAACCGAGACTTCAATCTCGAAGGCGAAGTGCTTTTTGACGGCAAGGATGTGTTTATCGGCAGCCATCGACTGCCTCGTCGGGAGATTTTCTGGCGTCGAGATTGGCACCGATTCGTCTGGGATGGGTTGAACGCCAAAAGCGCCAAATTAGTTTGGCCCGACTTGTTGGAGTCGGCCGCAGCGGTTGGTTTTCGGGGGAGAACCTGTGGTGCTAACTGGATTGGGCTTGATGAAGGCGGCCAGGTTGATTTTGAGCTTGCAAGTTCAGGGCCGCACTTGATGATTGTTGGCGCCACCGGAACGGGCAAAAGTGAATTGTTGCGTTTGCTTGTCACTGGCTGGCTGAACCAAGAAGACCCGATCGATCTGACTTTAATCGATTTCAAAGGCGGTGCAACGATGGCAAGATTTTCAACGCATCCGCGGGTGGTTGGTTTGGCGACCGACCTTGATGCAACGAGTGCGCTGTCGATTGCCCAAACCTTGGAGCGCCAGCTTGATTCGCGGCAGCACGTGCTTGCCGAATCTGAAGTTTCAGACATCGATGCACTTTGGAAAAACGGCGGCAGGCTCAACCGTCAGGTCATCGTGATTGATGAGCTTGGTGAATTGCTTCGGCAGCACCCGCGACTGGTTCAAGTTCTGGAACAAATCGCCTCACGAGGCAGGTCTCTGGGAATGCACCTAGTGGTAACCAATCAATCGATGTCGGGCATCTCGAGAAATCTGTTGGTAAACCTTCGAGCTCGGGTTGCCATCGGCGACATGGACCCGATTGATGCGAGCCAATTGGGCTTCAGAACGCGCATTCAACCCAGGAAAGATCCGCAGAATTGGCGGTCTGCCCGACTCAAAACCGGCGCTGGCTTCGAGTTGGAGTTTGCGTTCCCAATCGGGTTTTAAAAAAAAGTTCTCCCCCAGGCTATTTTCGGTCCGAGAGGCCCTTGTTTTGTGGCAAGATTTCAGTTGGATGCGCACGATGTGTGCTCTGGTTTTATTGGTCGGGTGAAAGCCCAAATCGATGAAGGAGACCCGGCTATGAACAAGCCTCTTCCAGAAGACCCAATGATGCGCGATCTAGTCAAAATGGCTCGCCGTCACCAGATGACACGTAGAACGGCTCTGGCCGGTGCGTCAGCTACCGCGGCAGCTCTTGCCCTTGCTGCTTGTTCACCGGGCGGTGGTGCAGGTAAGAAAACTCTGACCCCTGCCACCGATGTTTCGGCAACTGACAAAAACTTGATTTGGTCAAACTGGTCGCTTTACATCGACGTAGACGACAAGGGTGCCCACCCTACTCTCGACCGCTTCAAGAGCGAAAAGGGAATCACCGTCGAGTACCGCGAAGACTACGACGACAACGACACCTACTTTGCCAAGGTCAAGGACCAACTTGCGCTGGGCCAAGACATTGGTGCCGACCTTGTTTGCCCAACCCAGTGGATGGCCGCGCGTTGGATCAACCTCGGCTACACCCAAAAGTTTGATGACGCAGTGCTCGTGAACAAGAAGAACGTTCAGCCTGCTTATCTAGGCGCCGCCTATGACCCGAAGCGTGAGCAGTCTCTGCCTTACCAGGGCATCCTGGCCGGCATCGCTTACAACAAGAAGGCTTATAAGGAGGCAACTGGCAAGGTTGCACCGGCAACCGTTGAAGACCTCTGGAACCCTACGCTAAAGGGTCGTGTTGGAGTTCTATCTGAAATGCGCGACACCGTTGGCCTCATCTTGATGAGCCAGGGAATCGACATCACCAGCGACAAGAGCCTCACCACCGCAGCTTTCGACAATGCCATCGCTTTCTTGCAGAAGCAGGTCGACAGCGGCCAGGTTGCAAAGATCAAGGGCAACAGCTACAAAGAAGACCTCGTTAACGGCGACACCATCGCCGCTATCGCTTGGTCTGGCGACATTGTTCAGTTGAACGCCGAAGCCGGTTCAGACGTTTACGGTTTCGTCATCCCAGAATCTGGCTCAACGATCGCCGCAGACTGCTTTGTGATTCCAATGGGTTCACCTCACAAGACCAATGCCGAAGAGCTAATCAATTTCTACTACGACCCTGCGAACGCTGCAGAGCTTGCAAACTATGTGAACTACATCACGCCGGTGGTCGGAGCTCGCGAGATTGCGTTGGCGAAGTACCCGCAGGCTGCTAACAACGAACTAATCTTCCCGACCGACAAGACGCTAAAGAACACCCAGGCGTTCCGTAGCCTCACCGGCCAAGAAGAGCTTGACTTCGCAACCGCCTTCCAGGCAGTAAAGCTTGGTGGCTAGGTTGGCACAGGAGTTCATCGCTCGAGGCGCAGACCTCGAACTGGTTGGCATCCGTAAGGAATTCCCTGGCTTCACCGCAATTGAGAACCTTGACCTGCACATCCCTGCAGGTGAGTTTTTTGCGCTGCTCGGACCTTCAGGTTGCGGTAAAACAACATCCCTGCGTCTCGTAGCTGGCTTGGATGAGCCAACCAAGGGCAAAATTCTCATCGGTGGCAAAGACATAACTGCAACCAAGCCTCACGAGCGCCCGGTAAACACTGTTTTCCAGAGCTACGCGCTGTTCCCGCACATGTCGGTTCTCGAAAACGTTGCCTTCGGGTTGAAGCAGCGCAAAATCGAAGACCCGATGGCGAAGGCCGTTGCCGCTCTTGAGCTGGTTGAGCTTGGCCACTTGGCTCAGCGCCGCCCGCAGCAGCTTTCTGGTGGCCAGCAGCAGCGCGTTGCCCTGGCTCGCGCTCTGGTTAACCGCCCGTCACTCTTGCTTTTGGATGAGCCGCTCGGAGCGCTTGACCTCAAGCTTCGCCGTCAGATGCAGATTGAACTCAAGGCAATCCAAATGGAAGTTGGCCTAACCTTCTTGCACGTGACTCACGACCAAGAAGAAGCCATGGACATGGCCGACACTGTGGCCGTGATGAACAAGGGTCGCATCGAGCAGATGGGTTCTCCCGAGAAGCTCTACGACCGCCCTCACACCGTGTTCGTCTCGAAGTTCTTGGGTCAGTCAAACCTATTCGTCGGCGAAGTAGCAGAGTCAAACGGCAGTTCAATCAGCATCAACGTCTCTGGCAACAAGATCACCGTACCGACCGACCGTGCCGAAAAGCACACCGGAACCATTGCAGTTGGTGTTCGCCCAGAGAAGGCAAACTTCCACGAGAGCGAGCCTTCGGCTCAAACCGGAGTGAACCTGATCGGTCCTGGCGAAATTATTGACATCCGTTTCACTGGTGTTAGCAACCAATACCTCATTGAGATTCCAGGAATCGGCGAGGTGACGGTTTTCGCTCAAAACGTTGGCAAGAGCCCGGTAACCGAGCTAGGTGCCAAGGTTTGGGTCAGCTGGAAGGTTGAGCACAGCTTTGGTCTAAGCGACTTGCCAGCCAACTCGGCAACCGAATCAATCTCGGTGATCTAATGGCTTTCGCGGCATTCGGTCACGGTGGAGGCGGTGGAGCAACGACTCCCGCTCCAACCAAGAAAAGTAAGGTAGCGCTATTTCTGCTGCTTCCGGGCTTGATTTACTTGGGATTGTTTTTCATGACCCCGCTAATTTCGCTGATCATTACTTCGCTTGAAGTGCCTGACGGCAGTGGGGTTATGGGCAGTTACGCCTATGGGTTCGCGATTGAAAACTATGGCAAGGTCGTAACCGAGTTCTGGCCGCAAATTTCGCATTCGTTCGGTTATGCCTTGATCGCAACCATCGCAGCCCTATTGATCAGCTACCCGCTTGCCTATTTCATTGGTGTCAAGGCTCGCAGATTCCCGCTAATTCAGGGGTTGATGCTGACGCTGGTCATTGCCCCGTTCTTCATCAGTTTCTTGCTACGCACCTTTGCTTGGAAGCAGATCTTCTCTAATGAATCACCAGCGGTGCACTTCCTTCAACAGGTTGGCATCCTTGGTGCTCACGACTACCTAGTCGGCACACCATTCATGGTTATTTTTGGTTTGACTTACAACTTCATCCCGTTCATGACCCTGCCGCTGTACAGCATCCTGGAGCGACTAGACATTCGTCTGCTCGAGGCCGGCTCTGACCTGTATGCGACGCCGGCGACCACCTTCAGAAAAATCACCTTGCCGCTAACCGCCCCTGGCATCATCTCGGGCACGCTGCTTACCTTCATTCCGATTGCCGGTGACTACGTCAACGCATCCGGAGACTTCTTAGGTGGCACCAAGACTGCGATGATCGGTAACGTCGTTGAATCTCGCTTCTTGGTCTTGAACGACTATCCAACGGCTTCGGCGCTTTCGGTGTTGCTAATGGGTGTAATTCTTCTTCTCGTCGGCTTCTATGCCAAACGAAGCGGAACGGAGGACCTACTGTGAGACGTTTCAGCCTCGGCAAGTATGCCCTGCCGGTTTACTCGGTTATTGCAATCGTCTACTTGATGATTCCAATCGCCTATACCTTCGTTTTCTCGTTCAATGACTCTTTGAAGACAAACCTGATCTGGCGTGGATTCACCTTGGATAAGTGGATTAATGTTTGTCAGCAGCAAGGCGTTTGTGAGGCCTTTGGTAACTCGGTAATGATCGGTGTCATTTCGACAGTTCTGGCAACCACTCTGGGCACCATGATTGCAATCGCTCTGGTTCGCTATCGATTCAAGGCTCGTTCTTTCGTGAGCCTGCTCATCTTCTTGCCGATGGCAACTCCCGAGGTTGTGCTTGGAGCCGGTTTGGCTTCACAGTTCTTCAGCATGGGTGCGGCCAAGGGCATCGCCACCATCATCATTGCCCACGTCATGTTCTGTATGTCGTTCGTGGTGGTCACGGTTAAGGCCCGCGTAGCATCTCTTGACCCAGCACTCGAAGAAGCCGGGCGTGACTTGTATGCCTCGCCGGCGCAGGTGTTCTGGAAGATTACCTTCCCGCTCTTGATGCCGGGCATCTTGTCTGCCGCCCTGCTTTCGTTCGCTTTGAGCTTCGACGACTTCATCATCACGAACTTCAACTCTGGGCCGGCAATGACCTTCCCTAAGTATGTTTACACCGCTGCCGCCCGCGGAATTCCAGCGGAAGCAAACGTGGTCGGCTCGGCAGTCTTCTTGCTGGCGATTGCAATCGTGGTTACCGTTCAGGTTCGCGGTTCACTGAAAGCCAGACGCTTGGCCAAGCAGTAACTCAGGTAAAACAAGCTCAATTGGTAAAGCCCCCGACCTAGAGGCCGGGGGCTTTACCAATTCGCTCTAGCTACAGTGCTGCGATTCCAGCTTCTAGAACATCGATTGCCTCGTTCAAGAGGGCATCCGAGATTGCTAGTGGCGGAAGGAAGCGGATCACGTTGTAGTAGGTTCCTGCGTTGAGAATCAAGACGCCGTTGCTGTGGCAGTGCTTTACAAGCTTGTCTACCGCATCCTTGTTTGGGTTCAGGGTGCCAGGCTCAACAAACTCGATGGCCATCATGGCGCCGTGGCCGCGGACGTCGCCGACTACCGGATACTTTGCCTTCAGAGCGGCTAGGCGGTCACCCAAGACCTTGCCAATCTCCTGAGCGCGTTCGATGACACCGCCGGCTTCGATCTCCTTCAAGACCGATACAGCGGCGGCTGCAGCTACCGGGTTACCACCGAAGGTGCCGCCTAGGCCGCCTGGGTGTGATGCATCCATGATTTCTGCACGGCCGGTAACTGCCGAAATCGGCATACCGCCAGCGATTCCCTTGGCGATGGTGAATAGGTCAGGCTCAAAACCTTCGAAGTGCTCGCTGGCGAACCACTTACCGGTGCGTGCGATGCCGGCCTGAACTTCATCGGCAATGACGATTACGCCATTTGCGTGAGCCCAGTCGCTAAGAGTCTTCAAGAATCCGTCGGCTGGCACAATGAAGCCACCCTCACCCTGAATCGGCTCAATGACAATCGCGGCAAGGTCTTCGACGCCAACACGCTTCTCGATGTAAGTGATTGAGCGCTGTGCTGCCTCAACGCCGGTCATGCCCTGAGGGTCGCGGTAAGGGTAAGACATCGGCACGTGCTGGATGTTCGCAGCGGTAGGGCCGAAACCGTTGCCGTAAGGAGCTGATTTGAAGTTCATGCTGAAAGTTAGGTTGGTGCGACCGTGGTAGGCGTGGTCAAAAACTACGATTCCGTTCTTGCGAGTCGCCTTGCGGGCAATCTTCACCGCGTTCTCAACTGCCTCGGCACCAGAGTTGAATAGCACCGACTTCTTTTTGAAGTTACCCGGGGTGTGCTTGTTTAGAAGTTCACAAACCTCGACGTATTCCTCGTAAGGAGTGAGGGTGAAAAGAGTGTGGGTTAGTCGGGCGACTTGCTCTTGAACCGCCTTTACGACACCAGCGTTGGTGTGGCCAATGGTCATCACGCCGATTCCTGCACCGAGGTCGATTAGGTGGTTACCGTCTGCGTCTACAACGATGGCGCCGTGCGCCTTTTCGATGTAAACCGGTAGTGCGGCACCTGCGCCTGCAGAAACCGCATCCAAGCGTCGCTGATGAAGTGCTTGCGACTTTGGACCCGGGATGGAAGTGACAACTTTGCGCTCTTGCGCGACCGTAAATTCGCTCATGTTTTCAAGTCTAAGCCTCATAAAACTCCTAGGAGCTCCGCGACTTCAAACTCGCAGCAAAGTGGCAAGATTGAACCATGCGTCGCGTCATTATTCTCGGGTCAACCGGGTCAATCGGAACCCAGGCCCTAGAGGTCATCGAAGCCAATCCAGACCGCTTCAAGGTGGTGGGTTTGGCCGCTGGGCAGAATGGCTCGCTGTTGGCTGAACAGGCGACCAAATTTGGTGTCAAGGATGCAGTGCAGGGTGCCGAAGCTGCCACCAGGCTCGTCGAAGAAATCGACGCCGACGTTGTCATCAATGGAATTACCGGTTCGATCGGCCTTGCTCCTACACTTGCCACGCTCAAAACTGGCAAAACATTGGCTCTTGCCAACAAAGAGTCGCTGATAGTCGGCGGCCGACTGGTAACGGAAGCGGCAAAACCGGGGCAGATTGTGCCTGTCGACAGCGAACACTCGGCATTGGCGCAGTGCCTTCTAGGCGGAACGGGACAAGAAGTGCGCAAGCTCATTCTGACGGCATCCGGCGGGCCTTTCCGTGGATGGTCACGCGAACAGCTTCAAGACGTGACCCCCGCTCAAGCATTGGCTCATCCAACCTGGGTGATGGGCAAGGTTGTTACCACCAATTCGGCGACGATGGTGAATAAGGGGCTCGAATTGATCGAAGCCCATCTACTTTTTGATATTCCCTTCGATCGAATCGAAGTCACCGTGCACCCGCAGTCGGTCGTTCACTCGATGGTTGAATTCGTCGACGGTTCGGTGCTGGCTCAGTGCTCACCGCCAGACATGCGTCTGCCAATCGCTCTAGGCATGTCTTGGCCAGAGCGGGTGCCAAATGTGGCAACAGCTTGCGATTGGACAAAGGCTGCCACCTGGAACTTCGAACCGTTGGATGAGTCGGTGTTTGGTGCAGTGCGTCTCGCGCGTCAGGTTGGTTCTGCCGGGTTGACCTATCCTGCGGTTTACAACGCGGCCAATGAGCAGGCCGTAGAGGCTTTCCATGCCGGCTGGATTGGTTTCAACCAAATTGTTGACTTGGTTGAACGAGTGGTCGACGCGCACGAGCCAGAAACCGAGTTATCGCTGGAAGGTGTTCTGCGCGCCGAGATTTGGGCACGCGACCGAGCAGATGCTCAGATTGCCAAGGCCTGCTAGCCAGGCGCTCGCCGCAGCTACATTCAGATAAATGTCAGCATCCAAAGTTATGGTTTAGACGTGAACGAATCTTTGCTCTACATCATCGGAATCGTCGTTGTCGCTCTAGGCATTGGCTTTTCGATCGGTTGGCACGAGCTCGGGCACCTCATCCCGGCCAAACTTTTCGGTGTCAAAGTTCCGAAATACATGATTGGCTTCGGGCCTACTATCTTTTCGAAGAAAATCGGCGAGACAGAATACGGTTTGAAACTGATTCCTCTCGGCGGCTACATCTCAATGATTGGCATGTATCCGCCGGCCAGGGATGCCTCTGGGTCGCGAAAGCGAGGCTTTTTCAGAGACATGGTCTTTGCCGCTCGCGATGCTCACTCTGAGTTTGTCGAACCTGGTGACGAAAACCGCATGTTCTACCAACTTCCGATCTGGAAGCGCATGGTGATCATGCTGGGTGGCCCCGTCATGAACCTCATACTTGGCACCGCGTTGTTGACCATAACTCTCAGCGGAATTGGAGTAAGTCAGGTTTCGACAACGGTTGCGCAGGTTTCGGCTTGCGTTCCGGTTGACGCAACCACCGAATGTGCCGCCGGTGACGCCCCTTCGCCGGCACTTTCCGCTGGGCTGCATGCAGGCGATAAAGTCTTGGCTATCAACGGAACCAAGGTTACGAGTTGGGTAGATTCCGCAGGTTTGATTAAGCCAGATGTCGTCAATCAAATCCAGGTGCTGAAATCAACCGGCACTCAGGTTACTTATTCCATCAAGCCCGTGACCGTGCAACGGCCGGTTATTGAAAACGGGGCAATCAAACTAGACGCCAACGGCCAGCAGGTTCTAGCCCCGCGTCCAGTTTTGGGCATAATTCTGGCTTCCGAAACCCGACCGTTGTCGCTGGGGGAGTCGCTCGCAGCTTCAGGTCAGTCGGTTGCTCAGGTCGCTCAGATGATTTTGCACCTTCCGGAACAAGTTGCCGCGGTTGGGCAATCTACGTTCGGAAACGAAAAGCGCAAGGCTGACGGCCCAGTTTCGGTCATCGGCATCGGTCAAATTGCCGGCGAGGTGGCGAGCAGTTCTTCGGCCACTTTCTTACAGAAGCTTCAAAGCGAGCTCGGAATCTTGGCCTCACTGAACTTTGCCCTATTCGCCTTCAACCTTTTGCCGTTGTTGCCGCTAGATGGCGGCCACGTTGCCGGAGGCATATACGAAGCCATCAAGAAGGGCCTATTCCGGCTGATGCGAAAGCCAAACCCGGGCCCGGCCGACACAGCGCTGCTTATGCCACTCACTTGGGTTGTGTTTATCGCGTTGATGGCCATGAGTGCGCTCATTATCATTGCCGACTTTGTGAACCCAATCTCGTTCTAGTCGGAATGCCAGAGCCTGACAATCGCTTTAGGATTGTTGAACAGCAAAACGAAAGAGGGCAACTCCAGTGGCTGCAGTGAACCTAGGTCTACCTAAGACTCCGCCTCCAACTCTCGCGCCTCGTCGCAAGTCTCGTCAGATCATGGTTGGCAAGGTTGCCGTCGGCGGCGACGCACCGGTATCGGTGCAGTCAATGTGCACCACAAAAACCACCGACGTGAACGCCACCCTGCAGCAGATCGCCGAGTTGACTGCCTCGGGCTGCGACATCGTTCGAGTGGCTGTGCCTACCGAAGAAGATGCCGATCGCCTTCCGCTTATTGCTCGCAAATCACAAATTCCAGTGATTGCCGACATTCACTTCCAGCCAAAGTATGTTTTTGCGGCAATCGATGCCGGTTGTGGTGCCGTTCGCGTAAACCCAGGCAACATTCGCCAGTTCGACGACAAGGTTGGCGAAATCGCTAAGGCCGCCAAAGATGCCGGCGTTTCTATTCGCATCGGCGTAAACGCTGGTTCGCTTGACCCGCGTCTGCTTCAGAAGTATGGCAAGGCAACTGCTGAGGCGCTAGTTGAATCTGCCGTCTGGGAAGCATCGCTTTTCGAAGAGCACGACTTTCACGACTTCAAGATTTCGGTAAAACACAACGACCCGGTTGTCATGGTCAAGGCCTACGAAATGCTTGCCGAGCGTGGTGACTGGCCTCTTCACCTAGGTGTCACCGAGGCCGGGCCCGCCTTCCAGGGAACCATTAAATCTTCAGTTGCCTTCGGTGCATTGCTGTCGAAGGGCATCGGCGACACCATCCGTGTTTCGCTTTCTGCTCCGCCGGTAGAAGAAATCAAGGTTGGCTCTCAAATTCTTGAGTCGCTCAACCTTCGCCCACGCAAGCTTGAAATTGTGAGCTGCCCAAGCTGTGGCCGCGCGCAGGTAGATGTTTACCAGTTGGCTAATGACGTAACAGCCGGTCTCGAGAAGTTGACCGTTCCGCTACGAGTTGCCGTAATGGGTTGCGTTGTCAATGGCCCTGGTGAGGCTCGCGAGGCCGACCTAGGCGTTGCTTCGGGCAATGGCAAGGGGCAGATTTTTGTGAAGGGCGAGGTCATCAAGACTGTGCCTGAAAGCGAAATCGTTGCCACCCTCATCGAAGAAGCAAACCGTTTGGCAGCAGAAATGGACCCAACCTTGGTTGGTAGCCCTCAGGTGGTCGTCGCTCAGAAGTAGAATGGCAGCATGCCAATCCGCTTATCAAACCTGTTCCTACGCACGCTCCGTGAAGACCCAAACGAGGCTGAGGTAGAAAGCCACAAGCTCTTGCTTCGCGCCGGATACGTCCGTCGCGCCGGTGCTGGCCTCTACACCTGGCTGCCGCTGGGTCTCGCCGTGAAGGCAAAGATCGAACAGGTCGTTCGCGAAGAAATGGCAAACGCCGGCGCTCAAGAAGTGTTCTTTCCTGCGCTCTTGCCGCGTGAGCCATTCGAGGCCACCGGTCGCTGGACTGAATACGGTGACAACCTCTTTCGCCTTCAAGACCGTAAGAAGACCGATTACCTATTGGCGCCGACTCACGAAGAGATGTTCACCCTGTTGGTGAAAGACCTCTATTCGTCATACAAAGACCTACCGGTTGCCTTGTACCAGATTCAGAACAAGTACCGCGATGAGGCCCGCCCGCGTGCAGGTTTGCTTCGTGGTCGCGAGTTTGTGATGAAGGACGCCTATAGTTTTGACGTCACGGATGAAGGGCTAGCTAAGGCCTACCAGGCTCAGCGCGACGCGTATGAGCGCATCTTCACCCGTCTCGGCGTCGACTACGTAATCGTTAAGGCAGATGCCGGCGCGATGGGCGGTTCGGCTTCAGAGGAATTCCTTTCACCAAGCCCAATCGGCGAAGACACTTTCGTGCGCTCGCCGGGTGGCTACGCTGCAAACGTTGAGGCTGTTACAACCGTTGCCCCGCCGAAGATTGCAATCGAAGGGCAGGCTGCCGCCGTCGTTCTAGAGACCCCAGAGTGTTCAAACATCAAGCGAATCGTTGCCTGGTCTAACGCCAACCACAAGCGCACAGATGGCGCCGAGTGGAGCGCCGCTCACACCTTAAAGAACAACGTGATGGCTCTGGTTTCACCAGAAGGCAAGCGCGAACTAGTGGTCGTTGGTCTGCCTGGCGACCGTGAGGTCGATGTCAAGCGTGCAGAGGCTGCCTTCTCGCCAAACGAAATCGAGCAGGCTAACGAAGAAGACTTCGCCAAGCACCCCGAACTCATCAAGGGCTACATCGGCCCCGTCAAGGATGGTCAGGCAATTCTTGGTCTCGCCGGCACTAGCAAGATCCGCTACCTTCTCGACCCACGCGTTGTCGAAGGTTCGGCATGGATTTCTGGCGCAAACTCGTCTGAGAAGCACGTTTTCGGCCTAGTTGCCGGGCGCGACTTCACCGCCGATGGCATCGTCGACATCGCCGAAGTTCGCGTTGGCGACGAAGCTCCGGATGGTTCAGGCCCGCTTGAACTGGCCCGCGGCATCGAAATTGGGCACGTATTCCAACTTGGTCGCAAGTATGCAGAAGCGCTTGACCTCAAGGTGCTCGACGAAAACGGAAAACTCGTCACCGTGACCATGGGTTCTTATGGCATCGGAATCACACGAATGATTGCTGTTTTGGCCGAAGCCAACCACGACGAAAACGGTCTAATCTGGCCAGAAGCGGTTTCGCCAGCCGACATCTACATCGTTGCCGCAGGCAAGGATGAGGTCGTCTACGAGACAGCCGAGAAGCTGGCACTTGACCTCGAGGCAAAGGGCAAGACTGTCATCCTGGATGACCGTCAGAAGGTTAGCCCGGGCGTCAAGTTTGGCGATGCCGAGCTAATCGGAGTGCCAAATATTGTCATCGTTGGTAAGGGTCTCGAGCAGGGCAATGTCGACCTATGGGATCGCCGCTCTGGTGAGCGCCGCCCAGTCAAGGTAGAATCGGCACTGGCTGAATTGCTTTAAACCTTTACGGTTTGATTGCACTTCACTAAATTGACAACTAACTAGCGGCCTGGAGGCATTTCATGGACATCGACCTGAGCGTACTTAAGTTCATCGAGAAAGAGAAAGAAATTCCTTTCAACGAGCTGGTTTCAATCATTGAAGCCGCCATTTTGGCCGCTTACCAGAAGCACGTTGGCAATAGTGACCCGGCTCGCGCTGAGCTCAGCAAGTCAACAGGTCACGTAAACATCTTTGCTCCAATTTTGGACGAAGAAGGCGTGAAGACCGGCGAAACCGAAGTAACCCCAGAGAACTTTGGCCGCGTTGCCGCTGCAGCCGCAAAGCAGGTTATTTTCAACCGACTACGCGAAATTAATGACGAAAGCCTATTTGGCGAATTCTCTGGCAAGGAAGGCGACATCGTTGCCGGAACGATCCAGCAGGGCCAGAAGTCTTACATGGTTTATGTGAACCTTGGCACCATCGAGGCAATCATGCCTCCAGAAGAGCAGGTTCCTGGCGAAGATTATTCACACGGCAAGCGCCTACGCGTATTTGTCACCGCAGTAAACCGCGGAACCAAGGGGCCGCAGGTTACCGTTTCGCGCACCCACCCATCCTTGGTTCGCAAGTTGTTCGCGATGGAGGTTCCTGAAATCGCAAGCGGAGTTGTTGAGATTGTCTCGCTAGCTCGCGAAGCTGGCCACCGCACCAAGATTGCTGTTCGCGCACACGAAGCCGGCGTAAACGCCAAGGGTTCTTGCATCGGCGAGCTAGGGCAGCGTGTTCGTGCTGTTCAGACCGAGCTAAACGACGAGAAGATTGACATCGTTGACTACAGCGACGACCTGCCAACCTATGTGGCGCAGGCGCTCTCGCCGGCCAAGGTTTCGAGCTCATACATGCTCGATGCCGCTACCAAGTCGGTTCGCGTCTTGGTTCCAGACTTCCAGCTTTCACTTGCTATCGGCAAGGAAGGCCAGAACGCTCGCCTGGCAGCTAAGTTGACCGGAGCGAAGATCGATATTCAGCCTGACAGCATCTTGGATGGCGACTAGGCTCTAGCCCTTTCAATTTCTAGGGGTTAGAATGGAACGAACTTGTGTTGGTTGTCGCCAGCAATCTAATCGTGCAAATCTCTTGCGCATCGTTGAAGAATCAATGGTTTTGATTCTCGACGAACGCAAAGCGATGGCCGGTCGGGGAGCCTGGGTTCACCCTTCGCAGGAATGTTTAGAGTTAGCAATCACTCGGAGAGCATTCATCCGGGCTTTGAAACTTTCAGGTCAGCCAGATTCGTCTGGTTTGAACTTCACTAAAGAACAGGCAGAAACGATGTTGGCAAACAAATGAGTAACTCGAAATGAGTACCCAACAGCTTTAACGGCCTGCCCTGTCTAGGGAAGGCCCCAGACAGGAGAAACAAAAGTGGCGCTACCACGCGTGTACGACATTGCTAAAGAACTTGGAATCGATTCCAAGGTTGCTTTGGCCAAACTTCAAGAACTCGGTGAGTTCGTAAAGAGCGGTTCATCAACAATCGCTCCGCCAGTTGCTAAAAAGCTTCGTGAGGCATTTCCAGACGCAAAGCCAGTAGTGGCCGAGCCAAAGGCTGCGCCGGCTGCACCAGCGGCTGCCGCACCATCAGCTCCGGCTCCGGCATCACCTTCATCGCCGGCTCCGGCAGCGCCAGCGCCTGCAGCCCCAACTGCACCAGCAGCTTCGGCACCGGCGGCTCCGGCTCCGGCACCTAGCACGTCGGCCTCGCCAGCGCCCGCAGCCCCAGCGGCTCCGCGTTCGGCTAGCCCTGCAGCTCCGGCAGCGCCGAGTGCAGCAACCCCAGGAATTCCTCGTCCGGGAAACAACCCGTTCGCAGCAGCACAGGGCATGGGCATTCCTCGCCCGATCAGCCGCCCTGGCAACAATCCTTTCGCACCATCGCAGGGAATGGGTCGCCCAGGCGGCCCACGTCCTGCCGGTGGTGCTGGTCGCCCAGGTGGCCCAGGTCGCCCAGGTGGCGCTCCGGGTGCCGGTGGCGCAGCGCGTCCAGGCGGTTTCTCTGGCGGCCCTCGTCCGGCAGGTGCAGGTTTTGCACGCCCAGGTGGCGGCGCTCCAGGTGCAACTCCGGGTGCTGCTCCAGGTGGATTCACTCGTCCGGGCGGTGGCCCTGGTGGTGGCCGCGGTCGCGGTGTCGGTGGTGGAACCGCTGGTGCTTTCGGTAAGGGTGGCGCACGTGGCCAGAGCAAGGCTCGCAAGTCGAAGCGTGCAAAGCGCGAAGAGTTCGAACAGCGCAGCAATGCGCCATCGCTTGGTGGCGCTCTAGTTCCTCGCGGTGACGGTTCAACCGTCATTCGCCTGCGTCGCGGTTCTTCTATCCAAGATTTCGCAGACAAGATTGACACCAATGCAGGTCAGCTGATCACCGTTCTGTTCCACCTTGGGCAGATGGCGACCGCTACTGCATCACTAGACGAAGACACCTTCCAGATTCTTGGCGAGGAACTCGGTTACAAGATCGAGGTCGTTTCGCCTGAAGACGAAGAGCGCGAGCTATTCGAAGGCTTCGGTCTAGACATCGACACCGACTACGACGATGAAGAAGAAGATCTTGTGGCTCGTCCACCGGTTGTCACCGTCATGGGTCACGTTGACCACGGTAAGACTCGCTTGCTTGACTCGATTCGTAACTCGAACGTCATTGCTGGCGAAGCCGGTGGCATTACCCAGCACATCGGTGCCTACCAGGTTCATGTTGAGCACGATGGCGCAGACCGCGCTATTACCTTCATCGACACCCCGGGTCACGAGGCGTTCACCGCTATGCGTGCTCGTGGTGCCCAGGTTACCGACCTTGCCATCCTTGTGGTTGCAGCTGACGACGGCGTTATGCCTCAGACCGTTGAAGCCTTGAACCACGCTCAGTCTGCCGGTGTGCCGATTGTGGTCGCGGTTAACAAGACCGATAAGGAAGGCGCTAACCCTGCCAAGATTCGCCAGCAGCTAACCGAGTTCAACCTGGTTGCTGAAGAGTATGGTGGCGATGTCATGTTCGTCGACGTTTCGGCGTTGACCGGCAAGGGCATTCCAGAGTTGCTTGACGCGGTTCTTTTGACCGCCGATGCGGCTCTAGACATGCGCGCTAACCCAAACAAGGATGCCCGCGGTGTTGCCATCGAAGCCAACCTTGACAAGGGTCGCGGTTCGGTTGCTACCGTTCTTATCCAGTCTGGAACCCTACGCGTCGGCGACTCAATTGTTGCCGGTGCAGCTCACGGTCGCGTTCGTGCGATGTTCGACGAAAACGGTGCAGCCGTTGACGCAGCATTGCCAAGCCGCCCGGTTCAGGTTCTCGGTCTACAGTCTGTTCCTCGTGCCGGTGACACCTTCGTGGTTACCGACGATGAGCGTCAGGCTCGCCAGATTGCCGAGAAGCGCGAAGCAGCAGACCGCAACGCTCTTCTTGCCAAGACTCGCAAGCGCGTCAGCCTCGAAGACTTCACCAAGGCACTCGAAGATGGCAAGGTTGAGTCACTCAACTTGGTCATCAAGGGTGACGTTTCTGGTGCTGTTGAAGCTCTTGAAGACTCACTACTCAAGATCGAAGTTGACGATTCAGTTCAGCTTCGAATCATCCACCGCGGTGTTGGTGCGATTACCGAGTCTGACGTCAACCTTGCAACTGTCGACAACGCAATCATCATTGGTTTCAACGTCAAGCCAGACAACAAGGCCAAGGAGCGTGCAGACCGCGAGGGCGTCGACGTTCGTCAGTACTCAGTTATCTATGCTGTGCTCGACGACATCGAGAAGGCTCTCAAGGGAATGCTCAAGCCAGAGTACGAAGAGGCTCAGCTTGGCACCGCAGAGGTTCGCGAACTGTTCAAGTCGTCGAAGGTTGGAACCATTGCTGGTTCGATCGTTCGCTCGGGCTCAATCAAACGAAACTCACTTGCTCGCGTTCTTCGCAACGGCAAGGTCATCGCTGACAACCTCAAGATCGAGTCGCTAAAGCGCTTCAAGGATGACGCCACCGAGGTCAAGACTGACTTCGAATGTGGTATCGGACTGCAGGGCTTCAACGATCTAGAGCTTGAAGACATCATCGAGACCTTCGAGATGCGCGAAAAGCCACGCGTCTAAGGATTCGTAAATGGTAGATCACGCACGAGCTCGAAAGCTCGCCGAACGCATCAAGGTGTTGGTGGCAGAGGCGCTAGAACGCGCTGTAAAGGACCCAGATTTGGGTTTTGTCACCATCACCGAGGTCAAAGTAACTCCCGACCTTCAGCACGCCAGCATCTTTTATACGGTGTATGGCACCCCTGCCGAGAAGAAGCGCTCGGCAGAAATTATCGACAAGAATCGCGGTTTGGTTCGTCGCGAGGTGGGCCACAACCTTTCGATTCGCCTCACTCCGACCATCGAATTCATCCCGGATGAAATTCCCGAGACCGCGGCGGCCATGAATGACCTTCTGGCCGAGGCGCGTGCTCGCGACGAGCAGGTTGCTAAGTTGGCAGCCGACGCTCAGTGGGCCGGCGAAGAAAACCCTTATAAAGAGCCACGCATAATCGAGGATGAAGAGGACGAAGACTAAATGTCTTCTGGCCTTGTTCTAATCGACAAGCCTTCTGGCTGGACCAGTCATGATGTGGTTGCTCGCCTTCGAAAGTTGGCGGGCACCCGTCGGGTTGGTCACGCGGGCACACTAGACCCGATGGCCACCGGCCTGCTACTCATCGGTGTGAATTCTGCCACCAAGCTACTGACCTTTCTGGTTGGTGAAAACAAGACTTACGAGGCCACCATTCGCCTTGGCGCAGGCACAATCACCGACGACAAAGAGTCGGAATTCACTTCGATTGCTAGCCCGGATGAAGTGCAGGCGCTGAATGCCGCAAAGCTCGAAACAGTTCTAGCAACCTTGCGAGGCCCAATCGAACAGGTGCCGAGCTCGGTAAGCGCAATCAAAGTAGATGGCGAGCGCGCATATGCCAAGGTTCGATCGGGTGACGAGGTCAAACTCAAGGCCCGCCCGGTAACCATTCACCGATTCGAAATCGTGGGCGAACCTCGACTCGTCATAGAAGGCGAGAATACCTTCTTCGACTTTGAAGCAATCATTGACTGTTCCTCGGGCACCTACATCCGTGCCCTTGCTCGCGATCTAGGGGCGGCACTCGGTGTCGGTGGCCACCTAACCGCACTGCGCCGCACAAAAATTGGCAGCTATGAAATCGGCCAGGCCCAGCAACTAGAAGGCTTGACCCCCGAGGCGCTTCAGATTTTGCCAATCGAGCAAGCCGCCACCCAGCAGTTTGCAGTTCGCGCGCTCAGCGATCAAGATGTCATCGACCTACGACATGGCAAACGCCTACGTGCAATCAATGAAACAGACTCAGAACCAACCGCTGCGATCGATCCGTCCGGCAAGCTGGTCGCAATGCTCACTAAATCGGGCAACGCTGCCAAATCGCTTGTGGTTTTTGCTGTGGGCGCAGACGGAGACAATGACTAATGCTCGAACTTTTCTTTCAGATTGAAGCTTGGAGCGCTCTAGCTTTTGGATTAATTCTTCTCGGGTTCGGCGCAGCAAAACGCAAGCCGAGTTTGATTTCGCTCGGCGCAATAGCCATTGTGCAGCTTGGGCTCGTCACGCAGCTGATTTCGGCGATCATCTTGGTCACCGGGGGAGCGCGGGCCAAGGGAGACACGATTGAGTTCTTCGCCTACATCCTGGTGGCTTTTATTGTGCCAATCGGCGCCGCCTTCTGGGCTTTGATTGAACGCACGAGGTGGTCAACTTTCGTGCTTGGCGTCGGTGCTCTAACGGTTGCCGTCATGCTGGTGAGAATGCACCAAATTTGGTTCGGTTAGGCTAGAGAAATGGCTAAAAGAAACCTGGGCATCGGCCGTTTGCTTATTGCGGCATACGCGGTACTTGCCTTAGCTGCCACCGGCCGAGCGGGCTACGAGCTGGCTGCCAAATTCGATCAAGCCCCACTGCCATATGCACTTTCGGCGCTTTCGGCGGTCATTTACATAGTCGCCACCATTGCGCTCGCACGCTCTACTTCGGGATGGCGCACCGTTGCCTACGTTGCCGTGATCATCGAATTGACCGGCGTAATTTTGATTGGGGCCGCAAGTTTCATTTGGCCAGAGGTCTTCACCTACGGCGGCAAACAAGTAAAGACAGTTTGGTCTTTCTTTGGCATCGCCTACGGATGTATACCTGTTGTTTTGCCGGTTCTTGGTTTGATGTGGCTAGGGAAGGCCAAAAAGGGCTAATGCTTTCGATTTCAACTCTGCACGAAGCCATGGATATTGGCCCCACTGCCGTAACCATTGGAAAGTTTGATGGCATTCACCTTGGCCATCAAGCTCTGATTGCAGAACTTATTTCGGCCGCAACCGAACACAGCCTCAAGACCGTTTTGGTCACCTTCGATCGCCACCCCGATGCGCTGCTAAACCCGGCACACCTAAAGTGGCCGTTGATTGGTCAAGGTCAAAAGGCAGAGCTAGTCTCGGCAGCGGGTGTCGACGCGATGTTGACTTTGGCCTTTGACGAGCGATTGGCAAGCCAGCCAGCCGAAGACTTTATCCAGGAGACCTTGGTCGATGCGCTTCACGCCAAAATCGTCATTGTCGGCGAAGACTTTAGATTTGGCGCCGGGGGAGCTGGCGATGTTTCAATGCTTCACGACCTCGGCCAACAACTCGGTTTCGAGGTGCGAGTGGTGCCAAGTGCAACCGTTGACGGGGCAAAGGTCTCGACCTCGGCAATCCGTGCACTCCTAGACCTAGGCGATGTCGCCGGCGCTGCCAAACTTCTCGGGCGAGTGCACACGAGCGAAGGCGAGATTGAGCACGGCCTAAAGATCGGCCGAACCATAGGTTTTCCAACGGCAAACATGTCGCGCGATTCCGAAGGTTATCTGCCGCTCGATGGTGTTTACGCAGGCTGGTTGATTGCCGATGGAATCCGTTACCCGGCAGCGCACTCGGTTGGCATCAATGAAACCTTTCAGGCGGTACCGCGATTGGTCGAATCACATGTTCTCGACCGAAACGATCTCGACCTGTACGACAAGATCGTCACTCTCGAATACGTGGATTTCATCAGAACCTCTGCCAAGTTCGACGGCGTTGAGGCGTTGGTCGACGAAATCAACCGCGACCTCGACAAAATCAGGCATATTCTGGGGCTATGAAGATGACTTTCGCCGACGCGGTCAAATCTGGGCTCAAGAACTATTCAAACTTCAAGGGAACCGCCTCGCGAAGCGAGTTTTGGTACTTTTACCTTTTCACGGTGCTGCTCAACATCGTCACCAGCACGTTTGATTTGTTCATCCCTCCCTCGTCAAGCAACGGCCTAGGCATGGCCACGGGCGGGCCGCTTTACACGATTACCAACATCGCGCTTATTCTGCCTAACTTGACCCTCGCAGTTCGCCGATTCCACGATGCCGGTTATTCGGGGAAATGGTTTTTCCTTTGGACCATTCCCGTCGTTGCCTTTCTGGTTGGCGGCGGCGCAGCCGCGGCTAACGCGCCGAAACTAAACCTAGAGACTGCAACCGACCAACAGTTGCTCGACGCTGCGCTACCACTTCTGCCTTCGCTATTGCTGTTCGTGGCAGTTGGAATCTTTCAGCTGGTCATCAACCTTCGCGCCACCAAGAGTGCCGAGCAGGGCAATAAATACGCCATCAAGGATGAAATCGTAACTAGCGCCACCGAGTAATTTCGGCTAGACTCGACAGGTTGCCGTGTATCGGCCGCGGATAAAGAGAGCTAAGACATTCCGTCATTAGCGCCGCGCAGTTAGGAAACCGAAAGGGGAACCCACTATGGCACTAGATGCAGCAGTGAAGACCGCAATTATCAACGAGTACGCAACTCACCCAGGCGACACTGGTTCTCCAGAAGTTCAGATCGCTGTTCTAACCAAGCGAATCAAGGACCTAACCGAGCACCTAAAGG
>CANGGK010000007.1 GCA_947453475.1 Microbacteriaceae bacterium | reverse complement strand
GCCAACACCGATTACGACTAGATCTTTATCAAGCCCGGCGTACTGGCGAAGGGTTGCCGGAATGGTTACGCGCCCTTGCTTGTCTGGCTGCTCATCTGAGGCGCCAGAGAGAAAAATACGAAGGTAGTTGCGAGCTTCGGCGTTTGTAACTGGCGCCTGACGAATCTTGTCGTTGACCAGCGCAAACTCTGCAGCGCTAAACACGAACAAGCATCGGTCTTGACCTCGAGTGATTACGAGACCGCCCTGAAGCTCTTCGCGGAATTTGGCAGGGAGAATGACGCGACCTTTGTCGTCCAACTTTGGTGAGTGTTGACCTAGAAGCATCGTTTCCCCCTTTCTCTTCATCGAAATTCCGCTTTACTCCACTTTACCCCACTTTGTTCCACGAACCTAATATTTTTGGCATATTTTCACCTTCGGCGTGTCGTAATTACCAATAGATAACAGGGATATAACGAGTGGAGGAAAATGGGGTCAAATGGGTTAAATCAGGGCAAAAAAATGCCCTCGAACTCGAGTTCGAGGGTTCCTGGTGGGGCTTCGGGGTTTGCCGCTGTTTATTCGCCTTGACGACGTTGCCAACGCTCTTCAAAAAGGTTGCGCGCCTGTGGCTTTGCGCCGGCGTTCGATGATGACTTCGAGCTTGTCTGCGCTTTCGTGTTTGAGCTGGCCACAATTAGGCCGGTCAGCATCACAAGAAACGCGAATACCCCGAAAAATGCGACCTGAATAATCACAGCAAAGAGAATCAGTGAAACGCCGATCAGGCTAATAGCCAGGCCCGAAATCAGCCGAGCTGGGGTTCTTGAACCACCGCTACTGATTTTGGTTGCGAGGTTCGGGTCACTCTCGTAAAGGCCGCGCTCGAGTTCATCAAGAAGTCTCTGTTCGCGATCTGAAAGTGCCATGGGTGTCCTCCGCTGCTATCTAAACACTACGCGCCTGTGCCACTTATGTAAACGTTTTAGCCGGTTAGGCTATTCCTGTGAACGAATCAGCGACCCTACTTGAACTTATTCAAGAAAACCTAGATGAGTTTTGCGTCGCACGCAGGGCTGACTTCAATAGCATCTCCCCCGACCTCATCCCGGTTGTTGACTACACAAAAGACCTACTTGCCGGCGGCAAACGTTTTCGCGCACTCTTCTGCTACTGGTCATGGGTTGGCGCTCTATCAAGTGCATCGGTTACTCAATCTGAATCTGAACGTCAAGCTTCTGCTGCCGCAATGGTCGGCATTACCGCTGCACTTGAGATGTTTCACGCAGCAGCGCTGGTTCACGACGACTTGCTCGACCAATCAGACACTCGGCGAGGCGCTCCAGCGGTGCACAAACGCTTTGAATCGCTGCACGCATCCTCTGGCTGGGCTGGTAGCCCGGAGCGCTTTGGTGTAGCTGGGTCTGTATTGGTTGGCGACCTGATGCTTGGTTGGAGTAGCGAAATTTTTGGCAACGCTTTGCTCGCGGCGCCGACTCCTGCTATCGAGACCGCCTGCCGCAACGAATTCAGCAAAATGCGAGTTGAAGTCATGGCCGGTCAGTATCTTGACGTGCTCGAAGAGAATTCAGCCTCAACACGCTCGGTAGACGAAGCATTCGGTCGCGCCAACCGCGTAATGCTCTACAAGACCGCAAAATACAGCATTGAGGCCCCACTTCTGATTGGTGCCGCGTTCGCAGGAGCCGAACCAGGTTTGCTGCGAGGTTTGTCGGCATTTGGCACACCCCTTGGCATGGCCTTTCAGCTGCGTGACGACATCCTTGGCGTATTTGGTGACCCGGCGGTGACTGGTAAGCCGGCTGGCGATGACCTTCGCGAGGGCAAGCGAACGGTATTGGTTGCCCTGACTCTGCAAAATCTAACTCCGTCAATCGGCAGAATATTTGAGGAGTTGCTCACCAGCCGAGAACTTGAGGCTGAGCAGATTCAGTTCATGCAACAAACCATCACCGAATCTGGCGCACTGGCCAAGACAGAAAGAATGATGGAAGAGCTAGCCGATGAGAGCCTGAACGCTCTGAGCGAGCTAGACATCGATCCGCGAGCAAAAGAGCAGCTTCGAGCGCTGGCTCTTAAGGTCATTAACCGCGAGGCTTAGAGAGCCTGAACCATCGCTAATCTGCGAACCGCAGACTTATGGCCCTTGAGCAAAAACTCCATTGGCGTGCCAGGCAATTGGTCATCGTGGGTGTAAAGCCATTCCACCGCCGCGTCGAGAGAGTAACCCGAGTCGAGCAGCACAATGATTGTTCCGTGCAAGCTCGGCAGAGGCTCGCCGTCGACAATCGTTTCGGCCGGGATGCTTACAACACCGTCGCGCTTGACTGCAACAAGATGATGTTCCTCAATAAAGCGACGAACGCGACCCAAAGGCACGCCCATAAGGTCGGCTGCGTCGGGAACGGTAATCCAAGATGCCACAGAGGCTAATACATCACTCACCCTTCAAGATTGCCACACCTTTGCGCCTGAACCTAAACGGGGCACGACTGTGGCACGATATTCCTCATGAACCGATTCGTGGCAAATGTCTAATCTCATTGGCCAACTGGTCGGAAACCGCTACCTGATTGAATCGCAGGTTGCCAGCGGTGGCATGGCCACCGTCTATCTAGCAACTGACCAGCGACTCGATCGCAAGGTTGCCATCAAAGTCATTCACCCGCATCTGGCCAACGACACCGATTTTCAAGCCAAGTTTGTTCTAGAAGCCAAGACAGCCGCAAAGCTCTCACACCCGAATTTGGTGAACGTGTTTGATCAGGGCCAGGATGGGCAAACCACCTACTTGGTAATGGAATACGTATCTGGCGTGACCCTGAGAGACGCGCTAAAAGAATACGGGCCGCTGCCAGCGATTCGAGCTCTCGAAATGTTGGCTCAGATTCTTTCTGGCCTCGCCGCGGCCCACAAAGCCGGCATCTTGCACCGCGATTTGAAGCCCGAAAACGTCTTACTCGCCGACGACGGGCGCGTCAAACTTGGCGACTTTGGTCTTGCTCGAGCAATCAGTGCTCATACCAGCACGGGTGATTTGGTCGGAACCATCGCTTACCTATCTCCCGAGCTGGTAACGCGCGGTCAAGCCGATGCCCGCAGTGACGTCTACGCGGCCGGAATCTTGCTCTATGAGCTACTAACCGGGCGCCAACCATTTGAAGGCGAGCAGGCGGTGCAGATCGCCTACCAGCACGCCAACTCAACAGTGCCCGCACCCTCGACCCTGGCTCCCTCTACGCCGGCTGCGGTTGACAAACTCGTGGCCTGGGCAACGGCGAAACTACCGGTTAGTCGCCCCGACGACGCAAGCGTGTTGCTTGTCAAGGTCAATCAACTCATCGCCGACCTGAAGGCAGGCAAGGCAGACAAGACTTCGGTCATGGATTTCGATCTAAATCAAACCGAAGCCCTGACCGAAATCGGCAACCTACCACCAAGCGTCCTCGATTCAGATGCCACGCAAGTTATCGGTGCTGCCGACTTAATCGCATCATCGCCGGCTGCAACGTCATTCGATGCATCTGCAACACAGGTAATTGGCCACCTCGAAGACGATCTAACCGACGAACCCTCGAATTTCGGCCAGCAACGAGTAGGGCTAAAGATTCTGCTTGCGTCACTACTGGTTGTGCTCCTTGGTAGCGGTGCTGGCTGGTGGTTCGGTAGCGGCCCAGGCGCACTCGGTGTCGTTCCTACTTTGACCAGCAGAACCGTAACTTCGGCCGAGTCAGCACTTGTTACTTTGAGCCCGAAGGTTCAGCTAATCAACGAAAATAGCTCGACGGTAACCAAGGGGCTTGTCATTCGTAGCGAACCCTCTGCCGGTGCATACATTGCCAAGGGTGCAGAGCTCAAACTCTTTATTTCCCTAGGCCCGAAATTGATTGCAGCCCCAAGTCTTGGTGGCCTAAACGTTGCCGAAGCCACCGCTAAGTTGCTGAGCTCGGGTTTCAAACTCGGCACCGTGAACTCGTGGTTCGACTCGCATCCAATCGGCCAAGTTTACGAATATCTTGGTGCCGATGGCACACCAATCCCAGAAGGCACAGCCGTAGATTTGAGTGTCTCGCTAGGCCCGATTCCAATGATTTCGGGAATCGACCAAGCCAGTGCCGTAACCGCCATAGAGGCTACCGGCTTAAAGATATCTAGCATTGAGCAAGAATTCAGCGACACCGTAGCTCCAGGTAAAACCATTGGACTTGTGCCACAGAGTAAACCGTTGGGCGCGGGTGGATCGGTGAAACTTCTGGTCTCGAAGGGCCCCAACCTAGTCTTGATGCCCAAGGTGGTCGGCGAGACAGTGCTTGCGGCTAAGGCGCTGCTCGAAGGCGTAGGCCTAAACGTCATCGTGAATACCGATCAACTTCAGAGCAAGTGGGGCATCGCCAAGGTCAAGCGAGCGAGCGAGGCCGTCGGGGCCAAGCTGAAGGCTGGCTATTCAGTGACGATCTCTACCAAATAGTTTCGTCTTGCCGGACCTCCCGGAAATTAGAAAAGGCGACCCGATCTGGGTCGCCTTTTCAATTGCTTAGGTCTAGATCTTCGAAAGCTCCTCGGCAACCAGGAATGCAAGTTCAAGAGACTGCATGTGGTTGAGGCGAGGGTCGCACAGCGATTCGTAGCGTTCCTCTAGGGCAGCCTCGTCAATCAGATCTGAACCACCAAGACATTCAGCAACGTCGTCGCCGGTAAGTTCAACGTGAACACCACCAGGGAAAGTTCCAGCAGCCTTGTGAACTTCAAAGAACCCACGAACTTCATCCATGACGTCATCGAAACGACGAGACTTGTAACCGTTCTTTGTGGTGATTCCGTTTCCGTGCATCGGGTCGGTAATCCAAAGCGGGTTAGCCTCAGAATCACGAACGGCCTCAACAAGCTTTGGTAGCTCTTCGCGAATTTTGCCGGCACCCATGCGAGTGATGAAGGTCAAGCGGCCTGGTTCGCGGTTTGGGTCGAGTTTCTCGATGAGCTCAACCACGTCTTCAACCTGTGTGGTCGGCCCGAGCTTTACGCCAATTGGGTTGCGAACGCGCGATAGGTAGTCCACGTGCGCGTGGTCCATCTGACGTGTGCGCTCACCGATCCAAATAAAGTGACCCGAGGTCAAGTATGGGTTTCCGGTGCGCGAATCGATGCGAGTCAATGGGCGCTCGTAATCCATGAGCAGACCTTCGTGGCTCACATAGAACTCGGTGGTGCGCAACTCGTTGAAGTCGGCGCCGCAAGCCGCCATGAACTTAATGGCACGATCGATTTCTTGAGCGAGCGACTGGTAGCGAGCGTTCGCCGGGTTGTCTGCAAAGCCGCGGTTCCACTCGTGAACCGAGCGCAAATCGGCAAAGCCACCCTGCGTGAAGGCACGGATGAGGTTCAGCGTCGAAGCGCTGGTGTGGTAGGCCTTGAGCATGCGAGCTGGGTCTGGAATGCGGGCTTCTTCAGTGAAGTCGTAACCATTGACAATGTCACCACGGTAGGCCGGCAAGGTGATTTCGCCGCGGGTTTCTGAGTCGCTTGAACGAGGCTTGGCAAACTGACCAGCCATGCGGCCCATTTTGATAACGGGCATAGACGCGCCGTAGGTAAGTACCACGGCCATCTGAAGCAAAGTCTTGACGCGGTTGCGAATGCGATCAGCAGTTGCATCTGCAAAGGTTTCGGCACAGTCGCCACCCTGAAGCAAGAAGGCCTTGCCAGATGCGGCCTGAGCCAAACGCTCGCGCAGAATGTCAACTTCACCAGCGAAAACAAGTGGCGGCTGAACTGCTAGTTCTGCACGCACCGCTGCCACCTGAGCCAAATCTGGCCAGGTTGGTTGCTGTTTCGCAGGCAGGCTCAAATAGTGGTCGAGACCCGCTAGTACGGTCGGATCTGCGGTGACTACTGGTTCATTCATTTTGATTCCTGCCTGACTCCCCTAGCGCGCTAGACGAGCTCGCTTTTCTTTGACTGAAGATGCGTAAGCATCAACGTATTCTTGCCCACTCAATTGCTTGAGTTCGTACATAATCTCGTCGGTGACTGCGCGAAGAACGATTCGGTCGCCCTCCATGCCATCAAAACGAGAAAAATCTAACGGTTCGCCCACGATGATTCCGATGCGACGAATCCTTGGCATTTTCTGACCGATTGGCTGAACCTTTTCGGTATCAATCATCGCCACCGGGATAACCGGCACTTTGGCCTCAAGCACCATGCGTGCGATGCCGGTTCGACCTCGATAGAGGCGGCCATCCGGGCTGCGAGTGCCCTCTGGGTAAATGCCGAGCACCTGTCCCTGCCCAAGAACTCCTAGCCCGGTGTTCAAAGACGCCTCCGAGGCCTTGCCTCCAGAGCGGTCGATTGGCAACTGGCCGGTCGCTTTGAAGAACCATCGGGTAAGCGCGCCCTTTACTCCCTTGCCTGTGAAGTACTCACTTTTGGCGAGAAAAACCACCGGGCGGCGACTCATTAGTGGCAAAAAGATTGAGTCTGAAAATGAAAGGTGGTTGCTAGCCAAGATTGCGGCACCCGTTGCTGGTATGTTTTCCAAACCGCGAACCCAGGGCCTAAAAAGCACGCGAAGCAGGGGCCCGAGCACGAAAGTCTTCAGGATAAAGTAAGCCACTTCGCCTCCCTCAGGTGATTTCGACTCGAACTACTAGTTTATCGGTCGCGGAAAGCTACCCGAACTAGATCGGCGGCGCCGACCACACCTGCGTCATTTACGAACTCGGCCGCAGTGATCTTTAGCTCGGGGCGGTAACCCTTGGCCGGTAGATGCGCCAAGTAAGCCTCTCGAATTGGGTTGAGCAGTAGGTCGCCGGCAGCGCTTACTCCGCCACCGATGACTACAACCTCAGGGTCGAGCACGGCAACCAAACTTCCGATCGCCTGACCGAGCCACGAACCTAGCTCGCTAAGAATCCGCAGAGCCCCGGCGTCACCCTCAAGAATCGCTTTATAAACCTCAAGGCCGGTCAGCTGCCCAGCCTCTGCTTCAATCTCTCGAAGTCGGTTACCGGCTGGGTCGCTTGACGCCGAGAGCTCTTTAGCCGATCGCAACAGTGCAGACCCCGAGGCATAAGACTCGAGGCAGCCGTTTTGGCCACAGCCGCACAACCTGCCGTTTGGCACAATGCGCAGGTGACCCAACTCGCCCGCGATTCCAAAACCACCGCGCAACATGTGTGAGTCAGTAATCACCGCACCACCGACTCCGGTGCCAATGGTGAGCATGATCATGTGCTTGAAACCGCGGCCCGCCCCGTAGCGATATTCAGCCCAACCAGCGGCATTTGCGTCATTCTCAATGATCACTGGAATGCTGAGTTTGGATTCTAGCTTGGCCTTGAATGGCTCGTTTCGCCAGCTGATGTTTGGCGCATAAATGATGGTGGACTGGTCTGCATCAATGAAGCCGGCTGCGGCTACGCCGGCACCGATAACCTCGTGGTTTGCCGAGAGACGTTCGATTAGCCCAACGGCCGCATCGACCATTGCTTCGGGGTCGCCGGCCGGTGAGGGAACGCGCTCTTCGAGAACAATCCGTCCCTCCGAGTCGACCAAAGCACCGGCGATCTTTGTTCCGCCAATGTCGATTCCAATTGCGTGCATACCAAACCTCTGACTCGATAAAAAGTTGCTTGCGCAAGACAAAGTTTAGTGACCCAAGACCGCTAGAGTTGTGGAAACGAATTGAGCAAAGGAGCGATGATGAAGTCTTACGACATTGAACCATTGGTTGTGTCTGCAGAGACTGAAAACATCACCGACCTTCTGGAGTCTCGAGCATCAAAGACTCCAAATCTCGCGCTCTTTTCAATTGAAGATTCTGAGGGCCGCTGGTCTGACATCACTGCTAATGCGTTTCGCGCCAAAGTAGTTGCCCTAGCAAAAGGTCTAGTAGCAGCGGGAATTCAACCAGGTCAGGCCGTGGCCATTATGAGCCGCACTCGCTACGAGTGGACATTAATTGATTTTGCTATTTGGTATGCCGGTGCGGTTTCCGTGCCAATCTACGAGAGTTCGGCACCATCCCAAATGGAATGGATTCTCTCCGATTCAGACTCGGTTGCAGTTTTTCTTGAAAACGACGAGCACCTTTCGAGATTCGAACAAATCAAAGCAGGGGCTCCGCTGGTTCGCAATGTTTGGACCATTGAATCAGACGCCATCGAGCAACTGATCAAGGTAGGCCGCGAAACATCAGATGCAAGCATCGAAACGAAACGCAAATCGGCGAAGCTTCGAGATCTTGCCACCATCATTTACACATCGGGCACAACCGGAAAACCAAAGGGTTGCGAGCTAACCCATCGAGGTTTTGTTGAACTAAGTAAAAATGCCACGCTCGAGCTGCCGCAGGTGGTTGCCGAGGGTTCAAGCACTCTCTTGTTCCTGCCACTCGCCCATGTTTTTGCCAGGTTTATTGAAGTGCTGTGCGTTCATGGCGGCGTGAAGATCGGTTACCAACCTGACTCGAAAAATGTTGGACCGGCAATGGCATCATTCCGACCAACCTTCCTGCTGGCCGTACCCCGAGTCTTCGAGAAGGTATACAACTCTGCAGAGCAAAAAGCAGAAGCTGCCGGTAAAGGCAAGATTTTTAGAACTGCCGCCTACGCTGCCATCGCATACTCGAAGGCGCTAGACACCCAGGCTGGCCCATCGCTGGTTCAAAAACTGCGACACAAGCTCTTCGACGTTCTCGTCTACAAGAAGCTGCGCGCAGCAATGGGTGGTCAGGTGAGGTATGCCGTTTCGGGTGGAGCACCTCTCGGCGCTCGTTTGGGTCACTTCTATCGCGCAATCGGCCTCATCGTGCTCGAGGGCTACGGTCTCACCGAGACCACCGCTCCGGCAATGATCGGCAGAGCAGATGACCTCAAAATCGGCAAGGTTGGTCGAGTGCTACCCGGAACCGGCATCAAGATCGCCGACGATGGTGAAATCTGGTTGCGCGGAAACAACATTCTTCGCGGTTATTGGCGCAACCCAACCGCTACTGCCGAAGCCATGGACGGCGAATGGTTTAAGACTGGTGACATTGGCGAGTTGGATGAAGATGGTTTCCTGAGCATCACTGGCCGCAAGAAGGAACTTCTCGTAACTGCTGGAGGCAAGAATGTCGCCCCGGCGCCGCTAGAAGATCCACTTCGCGCCGACCCTCTGGTTGGTCAGGCCGTGGTCATCGGCGACAAGCGCCCATTTGTGGCTGCGCTAATCTCACTTGATGCAGAAATGCTGCCTATTTGGCTTGCCAACAACGGCGCAGACAAAAATATGACTCTCGCACAGGCTGCCAAGTCACCGATTGTTTTGGCCGAGATTCAAAAGGCCATCGACCGAGTGAACCGTCACTTTTCTCGAGCCGAATCGATTCGTAAGTTTGTCGTAATCGACCGTGAACTGACCGAGGATTCAGGCCACCTGACTCCGTCGCTGAAAATCAAACGCGATGCGGTAATGCGTGACTTTGCTGCCGACGTAGCTGAGATTTACGGCTCGGCTGCCGATTAATTCATAAACCAATCGGTGTCACGAAGAATTTTCATGGCGGCCTTGCGCTCATCGCTCTCGAGACGGCCTAGGTAAACCATCCCATCCAAGTGGTCACACTCATGCTGCAACGCTTGAGCCATGAGTCCGGCGCCCGAGAGCTCCACATGGTTGCCATCTAGGTCTGTTCCAATGGCACGGGCCGTTTGATAGCGCGGAGTCTTGTGCCATAAACCTGGCACCGACAAGCAACCTTCATCGACGAGAACCTTGTCGCCGCCGAGCTCGACGATCTCTGGGTTGATCAGGTAGCCAATCTTTCCGTCAACGTTATAGCTGAAGGCACGAAGGCTTACGCCAATTTGAGGGGCGGCAACGCCGGCCCTTCCTGGCAGTGCAGTTGTGTCGATAAGGTCTTGGATGAGGCCCTTTACCTTGTCGTTTACTTCAAGGATGGGGTCGCAAACGGTGCGCAAAACAGGGTCGCCATACAGGCGGATTTCACGAACAGTCATCGACTTACAGTGGGCTGTTTAAACCGTCGACCACAAGGGCAGCAAGTTCGCGAGCCGCGTCGCGGGTACCCTTGCGAAGCTCCTTGAACTTGATTACCGAACCGGCCGCCAAAGCTGGGTCGTAAGGAATGCGAACTACGTGACGAACACGAGTCTTGAAGTGCTGTTCGATTTCGTCAAGCTTCACGAGCTGAGTGGCCTGAGTTGCGGTGTTAAGCGCAACAATCGAGTTACGAACCAAGTCTCCATAACCGTTTGCTTCGAGCCAGGTAAGAGTCTCAGACGCCAAACGAGCCTCATCCACCGAGCCACCAGAAACGATTACCAAACCGTTGGCACGCTGCAGGGTAGGTCGCATAACCGAGTGCACGATTCCGGTGCCGCAGTCGGTCAAAACAATCGAGTAGTAACGTGCAGCCATGTCGGCGACGACGTTGTAGTCACCCTCGTCGAATGCCTCAGAAAGCATCGGGTCGCTGTCTGAAGCCAATACATCAAGACGGGTAACGTCGCGTGAAACCATGGTTGAAAAGTCGGTGAAGCCGTCGATTGCGGCGGCACGGTTCACAACATCTCGAACGGTGAAACGGGTTGACTTGCTAACACGCTCGGCTAGGGTGCCTCGATCTGGGTTGGCATCGATAGCGATGATGCGGTCTTCACGAGAAAGCGCAAGAGCCATTCCCAAAAGCGTGCTGACGGTGGTCTTGCCAACGCCTCCCTTACGAGTAAGAACAGGCAAGAACTTGGCGCCACCATCTAGTGCGGCACCAATGCGAGCATCGATAGCCTTCTGCTCGCGAACCTTTAGCGAATCGCCAAGGTTGATGGTTTTTAGTGACAAGAAGTACATGAATCGACGGAAGCCCGATTCAGGGGCTGGTCGGTTGCGCGCCGAAACGTCGATGAGACGATCTGCAGTGAGCATTGCGGCCGGCTCTGGCTGGTCGAAACTCTCTCCGCGAAGACTGTCGCGTCGTGAGTAATTGCTTCGACGAACTGGCTCTAGAGAAGTCTCTGGCTGTGCCTGAAAACGCGGCTCTTCAGCGATGATCTCGATTGACGAGGTGCTTGGCGTTACATCCACCGCCCCGGCGTCAACGGCAATCTCAGCTAGTGAGTGGCTCTTTTCGACAGTGATGTCGGTTGCCGGGCGCGGTGCTAAAAAGTCAGTTGACTCATCTTCTGGTTTCTTACCCCAAATAGCCAAACCGATCTCCTTCAATCTATTTACGTTCTTGTGCTGCAAGCAGCACATGCGAAATTCGCACAAACGATTACATGCCGCTCAAGTCTATCTGAACGGCATGTATTCGTTTTAGTTACTACTCTGCGACGACAACCACAATCAAGTCACCGGCGTCTACTGCCTGAGTTTTTGTCACGGCAAGGCGACGAACAACACCGGCGATGTTTGAGGTGATGGTTGCTTCCATCTTCATCGCTTCGATGGTTGCGATTGGCTGCCCAATCTCGACGTGCGCACCTTCGACGGTTTGCAAGGTGACCACACCAGAGAACGGTGCTGCCACGTGGCCGAGGTTGCTGGCGTCTGCCTTTTCTGCCTGAACCGTGTCAACGGCAATCTTGCGGTCGCGAACATTGATCGGGCGAAGCTGACCATTGAGTGTCGCCATTACTGTGCGGAAGCCCTTGGCGTCCGGGGTTCCGATTGCCTCTAGGCCAACGTAAAGTCGAACACCCTTAGCAATTTCTACTACGTGCTCACGACCCTGCTCTAGACCATAGAGGTAGTCGACGGTATCAATCTGGTCGAGGTTGCCATAGGTCTCCTGCGACTTTAGGAAGTCGGCGGTTGGGCCAGGGAACAACAAACGGTTCAAGGTTGAACGGCGAACCGCCGAGTCGTCACCTTGAAGCGATGCCAAATCTTCAGCAGAAACGGGCGTAACTCCGAATTTCGGGTTCTTGCCCTGAAGCACCTTGGTGCGGAACGGTTCTGGCCAGCCGCCAGGCAGATCGCCGAGTTCGCCAGCCATGAAACCGACCACAGAGTCTGGCACATCGTAGTTCTGAGGGTTTAGAGCAAAGTCGGCTGGGTCGGCATTCACTGCAACCAGGTGAAGGGCTAGGTCTCCAACTACCTTGGATGACGGAGTCACCTTGGTAGGTCGGCCAAGAATCTCGTTGGCCGAGGCATACATGTTCTCGACCTTTTCAAACTGGTCGCCAAGCCCAAGCGCGATGGCCTGTTGACGAAGGTTTGACAGCTGCCCACCTGGAATTTCGTGGTGGTAAACGCGGCCGGTTGGGCCCGGAAGACCAGACTCGAATGGGTGGTAGACCTTGCGAACGGCCTCCCAGTATGGTTCGAGCTCTGCGACGGCCGAAAGCGGGATGCCGCTGTCGCGCTCGGTGTGAGCTAGTGCCGCAACTAGTGCCGATGCAGAAGGCTGGCTTGTGGTGCCTGCCATTGGAGCACTGGCAACGTCTACTGCGTCGACTCCGGCACCGATAGCAGCCATCAGCGTAGCCAGCTGGCCACCTGCGGTGTCGTGGGTGTGCAGGTGAACCGGAAGCTCAAAGCGCTCACGGAGAGCCTTGACGAGGCGCTCAGCGGCTGCCGGGCGTAGCAAGCCCGCCATGTCCTTGATGGCAATGATGTGCGCACCGGCATCAACGATTTGCTGAGCAAGGTTTAGGTAGTAATCGAGCGTGTAGAGCTTTTCTTCTGGGTCAAGCAGGTCAGCGGTGTAGCAGAGCGCTACTTCGGCAACGGCGGTTCCGGTCTTCAACACCGCGTCGATTGCCGGCTTCATTTGGTCAACGTCGTTAAGTGCGTCAAAAATACGGAAGATGTCGACGCCGGTGGCTGCAGCTTCGGCCACGAACGCTTCGGTAACCTCGGTTGGATACGGGGTGTAGCCAACGGTGTTGCGACCTCGAAGAAGCATCTGAATACAAAGATTCGGCATCGCCTGGCGAAGCGCAGCTAGACGCTCCCAAGGGTCTTCACCCAAGAACCGTAGGGCAACATCGTAGGTCGCGCCGCCCCAAGCCTCTACCGAGAGCAACTGTGGGGTTAGGCGAGAAACATATGGTGCAACCTGGATGAGGTCACGGCCTCGAACTCGGGTGGCCAAGAGCGACTGGTGAGCGTCACGGAAGGTGGTGTCGGTCACAGCAACCTGAGTCTGTGTGCGAAGTGCCTTAGCGAACCCAGCTGGGCCAAGTTCAAGCAAACGTTGGCGCGACCCAGATGGCGCCGGAGCGTTGATGTCAATGGCCGGCAACTTTACGGCCGGGGTCAACTGGTGACCGCGCGGTCCGTTCGGCTGGTTGACGGTTACATCGGCCAACCAAGAAATGATCTTGGTGCCTCTGTCTTGTGATGGTTTTGCGGTGAACAGTTCAGGGTGCTCATCGATAAACGAGGTGCTCAGGTCGCCAGTGGCAAAGATTTCGTCGGCAAGAACCGCCTGAAGGAAGGCGATGTTGGTTGAAACTCCACGGATGCGGAACTCGGCCAAACCGCGCTTAGCGCGGGTAACCGCGGTCTTGAAGTCACGACCAGTTGCGATTAGCTTCACTAGCATCGAGTCGAAGTAAGGGCTTACCTCGGCACCGGTTGAAACGGTTCCACCGTCGAGGCGAATGCCCGCTCCACCTGGTGAACGGTAGGTCGTGATCTTGCCGGTGTCTGGGCGGAAGTTTGCGGCCGGGTCTTCGGTGGTGATTCGACACTGAACGGCAAAGCCGTGCATCTGAATCTTGTCTTGGGTAAGACCTAGGTCTACCAGGCTCTCCCCCGCTGCGATGCGCATCTGACTCTGCACAAGGTCGACATCCGAGATTTCTTCGGTAACGGTGTGCTCAACCTGAATGCGCGGGTTCATCTCGATGAACACGTGCTTGCCGGCGTTCGGGCCAACCGTGTCAATCAGGAACTCAACGGTTCCGGCGTTTTGGTATCCGATCTGAGTAGCAAAAGCCACGGCATCACGGTAAAGGGTCTGGCGAAGCTCATCGGTGATCTTCGGTGCTGGAGCAATCTCAACAACCTTCTGGTTGCGACGCTGAATCGAGCAGTCTCGCTCAAAAAGGTGAACCACGTTGCCGTGGGTGTCGGCGAGAATCTGCACCTCGATGTGACGCGGGCGAAGCACCGCCTGCTCGAGGAATACGCGTGGGTCACCGAATGCGCTGTCGGCTTCGCGAGAGGCCTCAATCAATGCCGCGCGAAGATCTTTGGCTTCGGCAACTCGGCGCATACCGCGACCGCCACCGCCGGCAACTGCCTTCACGAAAATTGGGAAACCAATCTTTTCTGCATAACCGACCAACTCATCAACGTCGGCTGATTGCGGAGAAGATGCCAAAACTGGAACACCGGCACGGATGGCCGACTCTTTAGCGGTTACCTTGTTACCGGCCATCTCGAGCACATCTGAGCTCGGGCCAATAAAGGTGATGCCGTTGGCTTTTGCAGCCTCGGCTAGCTCAGGGTTTTCTGACAAAAAGCCGTAACCCGGGTAAATCGCGTCGGCGCCGCTTTCCTTGGCAACACGGATGATTTCAGAAACGTCTAGGTATGCGCGAACCGGGTGACCAATCTCGCCAATCTGGTAAGCCTCGTCTGCCTTAAGTCGGTGCGTCGAGTTTCGATCTTCGTAAGGAAAAACCGCAACGGTCTTTGCGCCTAATTCATAGGCGGCTCTAAATGCGCGAACTGCGATTTCGCCTCGGTTGGCGACCAGAATCTTCTTGAACATTAGGTAATTCTACCGAGTAAAAGATTCGAAGGGGCCTCGGAAACATAGATGTAACGACGGTGACGAACTATTTCGGTCAGATTTGACCAAGAAAGCTAACCGTTAGGTGGTTAGACGGCTTTGCGGTTCAGGCGACGAGCAGAAAGCTCATCCATGTCGTCAACGTGACTTTCTTTCATGTTGACGAGGCTTGCCTCAACCTCGCGAAGCACACGGCCGATGGCAATTCCGAATACACCCTGACCGCGTCCGAGAAGATCCATTACCTCGTCTTGTGTGGTGCAAAGGTAAACACGGGCACCATCAGACATCAAGGTAATTGAGGCCAGGTCGCTGATTCCGGCGGCGCGAAGCTGATCTACCGCAATTCGAATCTGCTGAAGTGAGACACCGGTGTCGAGAAGTCGCTTCACGAGCTTTAGAACCAGGATGTCGCGAAAGGCGTAGAGTCGCTGCGAACCTGAACCATGGGCACCGCGCACACTCGGCTGAACTAGACCGGTACGGTCCCAGTAATCAAGCTGGCGATAGGTGATTCCACACGCGGTCGCCGCCGAGGTTCCTCGGTAGCCCACGTTTGGGTCGTTCGATGGCAGACCATCGGTAAACAACATTCCGCGAGAATAGCTGGCTTCTTCGCCGTCACGAGGTGTGTCCATGTCGGCTCCTTTCAGCTAAAGTCCAACGTTCAAGTACAGGTTTAATTGTTGTGGCTTTGGTGCGCTAATCAAGGTTAATTTCTGGTTACGGCGTGTCGCGCCGTCTGAAGGGGTTTTTAGCCGTCGATTTTGCCGATAACCGAGCGAATCAGCTCGGCGCGAATGCTGGCGAACTGATTCTCAATTTCAGCTGCGTAGTGAGCCGCTCGTGAACGGTTAGCGGTGTCGTTCTTGCTCAGCACCGGGGCAACAACGCCTTCGATAATGCCGATTTCACGATCAGCCGAGGCCTTCAAGCCGCGAAGGTGGCGCGGTGCGATTCCGAAGCGCTGGAGGTGAACGATTGCGCGAGCAATTTCTACATCCTTGCTTTCGAAAGGCTCCTGGCCAATCAGGTTTACATCCTGGGCCTCTGAAATCAGCGCGTCGGTGATCGCAGTTTCAGAGATGAGTTCAATCTTGGTGAAAGTCTTCGAGCGAGCTTGGCGAAGGTGCTGCGGGTTTACCGAAGCGCCGCTTGGCAAACTCGGCTGCTTGCCGGCATCCAAGTCGGCAAGGTAGGCGCGAATAACCTTGAGCGGCAAATACTGGTCTCGCTGCAACTCCAAGACAATTCGAATTCTTTCGATATCAAGCTGAGTGAACTTGCGGTATCCCGATGCGGTGCGCTGGGGCGAAACCAGACCCTGCTCTTCAAGAAAACGCAGCTTAGAAGGGCTGAGGTCTTGAAAGTCTTTGTTGAGTTCGGCTAGCACGTGACCGATGTTGAAAAGCTTTGATTGACGCGCCTCAAAGAGGTTCGCTGCTGTTGCCGACGCCATTACGCCCCCTGCGGGAGGTCTGCGCGCGAAGCGAAGAAGGTCAGTCGGAACTTGCCAACCTGAACCTCTGCCCCGTCGGTCACCTGAACCTCGTCGATGCGCTGACCGTCGAAGTAGGTTCCATTAAGCGAAGCGAGGTCGCGAACCGTGAATTTTGCTCCGGCTCTCAAGAATTCTGCGTGACGACGAGAAACGGTTACGTCATCCAAGAAAATGTCTGCGTTTGGGTGACGACCAACGGTGGTGACATCCTGGTCAAGAAGAAAACGAGCGCCAGCATTTGCGCCGCGCTTCACGATCAGCAACGCGCTTCCGGATGGCAAGGCTTCAATGGCCAACTGCTCTTCACGGCTGAGGTCAGAACCCATTTCGGCTAGGAGGTCTTCGCTGAAACGCAGCGTCGACTGAACCTCATCTGGCGTTCCGCCAAGGCCTGATTCTGCATTATTCATGATTCCCCCTCTCCTGAGTAGAGTTCTAGCCTAGTGAATTTTTGCGACTGTTTTTAACCACTTCACGAACCTGGCGTAAATAAACGAAACCTGCCCACCAATAGAGCCCGACGCCCCACAAGGCGAACGCCCAGGCCAACGGCATTAGCACCGGCGCCGCGCCAATCCAGATTTTTGCCATCAAGAGCAACGGGAAAGAATAGAGCAGAGCAAACGTCGCCGTTTTCCCGAGGTAGTGCACCGGAAGTGGCCCGTAGCCAAAATTTGCCAGGATGACGTAGGCGATTGCCAGCATCGCATCGCGGGCGAAAATGACCGCCACAATCCAGGCCGGTATTTGGCCAACATAGGCCAAGCCGACCAAGGTAGAGAAAATGTAAAGACGATCAGCCGCGGGGTCAAGCAGTTGCCCTAGTCGCGTGATTTGGTTCCACTTGCGTGCGAAGTAGCCATCTAAGAAATCGGTCAGGCTCGCCAAGGCCAGGGTGCAAATGGCCAGCACAAATTGTTCGTTGATTAGCAGCGTCAGAAACACCGGAACCAGGGCCAACCTCAGCATGCTGAGCAGGTTAGGCACAGTCAGAAACTGTTGCCTGATGCTCAGGTTCATTTGGGTAGCCATGGTGCTGATATTACGGGACTATTCGAGGTGACGCTCGCCTACACCGTTGTAAACCGAAAGAGGGCGAATCAGCGCATTTGAAGCTGCCTGCTCCATGATGTGCGCCGTCCAACCGGTTATTCTCGCCGCAACGAAGATTGGAGTAAAGGTGAGAGTGTCGAAACCCATTAGGTGATAGGCCGGGCCAGACGGGTAGTCGAGGTTCGGCAAGATTCCCTTGCGTTCGGTCATGGCCGCTTCGAGGCCCTCGTATAGCTCTAAGACATCTGGTCGGTTGTAGTACTTGATTAGTTCGACCATTGACTTGCGCATGGTCGGCACTCTGGAATCGCCACTCTTATAGACACGGTGACCGAAACCCATAATCTTGCGCTTTTCGGCGAGCGCCTGCTCAAGCCAGGCTTCGGCTCGAGTTGCCGCGTCTGGGCCGAATCCGATTTCGTTGAAGATGTGCAGTACTGCTTCGTTTGCTCCACCGTGAAGTGGGCCCTTTAGTGCACCTACTGCTCCGGTGACCGCAGAGTACAGATCTGAGAGTGTCGAAGTGATTACTCGAGCGGTGAAGGTTGATGCGTTGAATGAGTGTTCCGCATAGAGAATCAATGAGACACGGAAGGCATCGACAACCTGGGCTTCTGGAATTTCGCCGAAAGTCATCCATAAGAAGTTCGAAGAGTAGTCGAGGTCTTCTCTCGCTTCGATGAGAGGCAATTGGTGGCGACGTCGCTGGTCATAGGCAACGACTGCGGGAAGTTTGGCAAATAGTCTGATCGACTTGGCAAGGTTTGCCGCCGGGCTAGCATCGTCAGCCGAAGGATCCATGGCACCGATTACGCTAACCGCAGTGCGGCAAACATCCATCGGGTGGGCAGTCAGCGGCAGTTCGTCGATAACTCGCTTGACAGCGTCATCCAGCGCGCGCATTGAACGTTCTTGCTTTTCAAAACCGGCTAGTTCCGAAGCGTTTGGCAGCTCATCCTTCCAAAGCAACCAGGCCACTTCTTCGAAGCTCTTCTTGGCGGCCAGTTCTTGAACCGGGTAGCCGCGATAAAGCAATGAGTTGCTCTCGGGGTTGACCTTTGAGACGGCGGTGTAGTCAACCGGCACGCCGGCTAGACCCTTATAAATCTCCTGCTTGTTCTCGCTCATTTCGCTCCTTTGCGACTTTGCTTGTGGTGCTGTCGGCTAGTGGCCGACGTGGTTGTCTAGGTTGAAGTTGAATATTCCTGAATCGAACTGGTTGTAGGCCTCGTAGTCGAGAAGTTCATAGAGCTCGGCCCTAGTTTGCATTTCGCCTACGACCCCCTGCAGCGAGCCATCGGCCTTGAGTGCGTCTAGGCCGCGCATTGCCGACCCCATTGCCAGGCGAAGCAGCGAGACCGGGTAGATCACTATGTTTATGCCAATATCGGCAAGCTGCTGCTTGGTGAACAGTTCGCTCTTTCCGAATTCGGTCATGTTGGCCAGGATTGGCACATTGATGGCCGCCCGCATCGCTTCAAACTCGCCGAGATCCTTCATGGCCTCAGGGAAGATGGCGTCTGCTCCGGCATCTACCAAGCGCTTTGCCCGATCGATCGCTGCGGGCAATGATTCAACACCACGGATGTCGGTGCGGGCCATGATCAATAGATTTGGATCGCGTCGAGCATCAACTGCAGAGGCAATGCGCTTGACGGCCGTGTCCTGATCTACAACGGCTTTGCCGTCTAGGTGACCACAACGCTTTGGGTTCACCTGATCTTCGATGTGAATACCGGCCACGCCGGCATCCTCGAGGGTTTGCACGGTTCGGGCGAGGTTCAACGGTTCACCGAAGCCGGTGTCGGCATCTACCAAGGCTGGTAGGTCGGTCATCCTGGCGATTTGCTGAGAACGGCCGGCCACCTCGCTGAGCGTGGTCAACCCAATGTCAGGCAAGCCTAGGTCGGCGGCCAGAACCGCACCAGAGATGTAGATTCCGTCGAAGCCCTTGGCCTGAATCAGTTTGGCCGAAAGCGGGTTGAAAACGCCAGGAAGCTGTAACAACTCCCCCGTCGCCAAACGTTCACGAAAAAGGCGTCTCTTATCGGCTGGTGTGGTCTTTGAATACAGCATTAGAACAATCCGCTCGGGTTCTTGACCGATGCCATAACGCCAGGCTTTGCGACGATGGTGAGACCGCCGATTTCTTCTGCGGTTAGCTCTGGTAGACGCTGAACCAGGTTCAAGAACCGCTCAATTTCGTCAGCATCGAGCACACCAGACGCTAGATCACGAAACTTTTGAATGTACTGAGCGCGAGCAAAAGGTCTTGCGCCAAGTGGGTGCGCATCGGCCACGGCAATCTCATCGATAATCTTCGAACCATCCTTGAGGGTAACCTCAACGCGACCACCGAAAGCCTTCTCGGCAGGGTCATTCGAGTGATAGCGGCGAGTCCACTCCTTATCTTCCAGGGTGGTGGTCTTGTGCCACAGTTCGACGGTGTCAGGGCGCGATGCTCGCTCTGGAGAGTAGCTGTCGACGTGGTGCCAGCGGCCATCCTGTAGCGCCACGGTGAAGATGTAAGGAATCGAGTGGTCGAGGGTCTCACGGCTTGCCGTTGGGTCATACTTCTGAGGGTCGTTAGCACCAGAACCAATCACGTAGTGAGTGTGATGCGAGGTGTGGATTACCACCGATTCGACATTAGCCGGGTCGGTAATCTCGGGGTGTTCGCGGTTCAACTTGCGACCAAGGTCAATCCAGGCCTGGGCTTGATATTCGGCCGAATGCTCCTTGGTGTAGGTGTCAAGAATGCCTCGCTTAGCTTCACCAGCTTCAGGCAGTGGTACTTGGTAGTTGGCTGTAGGGCCGTCGAGCATCCAAGCGATAACACCATCCTCGCCCTCATAAATCGGCGTTGGGCTGGTCTCGCCACGCATTGCGCGGTCTACCGCTTCGACGGCCATTTTGCCAGCGAAGGCCGGTGCGTGCGCCTTCCAACTTGAAATCTCCCCCTTGCGAGACTGCCGTGTTGCGGTAGTTGTGTGCAGCGCCTGGCCGATCGCCTGATAGATGGTTTCGGTCGAAAGCCCAAGCATTGTGCCAATGCCGGCGGCGGCCGACGGGCCGAGGTGAGCCACGTGGTCGATCTTGTGTTTGTGCAAGCAGATTGATTTGACTAGATCTACCTGAATCTCGTAGCCGGTGGCAATTCCACGGATGAGCGATGTGCCGTCTACGCCAACGTGCTGCGCAACGGCCAGAATGGCAGGAATGTTGTCGCCTGGGTGCGAGTATTCTGCGGCTAGAAAGGTGTCGTGATAATCGAGTTCTCGCACTGCCACCCCATTTGCCCAGGCAGCCCACTCAGGTGAAACTCGAAGCTCGGCAGCCTCACCGAAAACGTTAGCGCCATTGCCATTCTTTGATTTCGGGTGGGAAAGCGCCTGCGAACGCGCCGAAACCACAGGCTTACGAGTTAGCGATGCTGCGGCAACCGAAGCGTTGTCGATGATTCGGTTAATCACCATTTCGGTGACTTCAGGCAAGATTGCTACCGGGTCGGTTGCGACTTTGGCGATTTTCCAGGCAAGTTGGTCTTCGCGTGCCAACGGCTCTTCGCTCTTATAAACGCGTACTTCGTGCAGCTTCATTGCGGCTCTTCTTTCTGTTCTGGTTACTTTTACTAAGTTCAGGCGACTTTGTCGATGGTTCGGGTTTGAATCGTCTCGAGGCTGTTTCTAAGGCTCTGCTGCAAATGCACGTGGGTGGCACTCGCCGCAAGATCTGGGTCACGATTAACAATGGCTTCAACGATCACCAGTGTTTCCACTGCTGCGGCTCGAAGCCGATTGACGTTCTGCCTTGAAAGACGGCGAATTCGAGCCAGGTGCAGGTGCAGCGCCTTGAGGGCCGCTACTAAGTAGGCGCTCGAGATGGAATCTTCGATGGCGCGATCAAGGCGTTCGTTCAACTGGTAGTAGGCCTTGATTCCAACTTCTCCGCTGTCGATGAGGGCGTCCGAGCCACGCAATTCCTTGGCAATCTGAGCGAATACCTGCGGGTTGCCACGCTGGGCGGCGAGTCGAGCAGCCTGCTGTTCGAGTGGCTGGCGAAGTTCATAGAGTTCGACGATGTCATCGATTGAAACCGCCGTGACGATCAAACCGCGACCTGCTAGGGGTTCGACAAGGCCATCCTTGCGCAGGTGACCGAGCGCTTCACGAAGCGGAGTGCGGCTAACCCCGATGCGTGCCGCCTGTTCGACCTCAGCCAGCACGGTGCCTGGCGGCAAGGTGCCGTCGACAATCTCGTCAAGCAGGGTCTGATAGGCCTTGTCGCTTGCTCTCATGGCACCTCCTAAATCGAACTATTTCATGGCTATTGTATGCAGAGTATCGAATTAATTATCAAATTTCGATAACAAATCGATAATTTCACGGTTCTTTGTATACATTAATGGTTAGTACTCAATGAGGAGACCAGCAATGTCAGGTAGCTATCGTCAGGCCTACGCGGCCAGCACCCAAGATCCGAACCAATTTTGGCTCGATGCCGCATCGGCGATTGATTGGATTAAGCCGCCTAAGCAGGCTTTGGACGATCGCACCGCCCCGGTCTACCGCTGGTTTCCCGACGCAGAGCTGAACACCTGCTACAACGCAATCGACCGGCACGTGTTGGCCGGTCGAGGCGACCAGACCGCGATCATCTACGACTCGGCGATGACCGGAACCAAGAAGTTCTATACCTACAACGAGCTTCTAGAGAAGGTGGCCTCGTTTGCCGGCGCACTTGCCAAGCAAGGTATCAGTAAGGGCGATCGAGTTTTGATCTACATGCCAATGATTCCCGAGGCAATTTACGCAATGCTCGCCTGCGCTCGTCTCGGCGCTATTCACTCCGTGGTCTTCGGCGGATTCGCGGCAAATGAACTCGCCGTTCGAATCGACGACGCGACACCAAAGGTGATTGTTACCTCCTCGGGGGGCTTCGAACCTGGGCGCCATGTTGAATACTTGCCGATTATCGAGAAGGCACTCGAGCTGTCTAAGGGTTCGGTTGAAACTGTGATTGTCCACGAACGAGCCGCAGTGCCCGGATCGGTCAAAGATTTCGATGAAAAGACCTCGGTGCACTGGCTGAGTTGGAAAGAGGCGGTGGCCTCGGCAACCCCGCACGCCCCAGTAGCCGTAGCGGCTCAAGACCCGCTCTACATTCTTTACACTTCTGGCACCACCGGAAACCCGAAGGGTATCGTTCGAGACAATGGCGGCCACGCCGTGGCTATGGCCTGGTCAATGAAGAACGTTTATAACATCGACCCGGGTGACGTCATGTGGGCCGCCTCGGATGTGGGCTGGGTGGTTGGACACTCATACATCGTCTATGCACCTCTGATTGCCGGCGCAACCACAGTGCTTTACGAAGGAAAACCTATTGGCACCCCCGACGCCGGAGCGTTCTGGAGAGTTGCAGCCGAGCACGAAGTAAAGGTTCTATTCACCGCCCCGACCGCCATCCGTGCGATTCGACGAATGGACCCCGAGCTCGAAGAGTTGAAGAAATACGACATTTCCAAGCTCGAGACACTATTCCTCGCCGGTGAACGACTAGACACCGAGACCTATCATTGGGCTAATGATGGCCTGCACTGCCCGGTGGTTGACAACTGGTGGCAGACCGAAACCGGCTGGCCAATCGCCGCCAACCCACGCGGTCTAGAGAGCCTTCCGGTGAAGCCCGGCTCCCCTAGCGTTCCGGTGCCCGGTTACAACATCTCTGTCGTCGACTCTAAGGGCGCTCCGGTAAAGGGCTCCAAGGATGGAAACATTGTGATTAGCTTGCCGATGCCGCCGGGCACACTCGCTGGGCTGTGGGGCCGACCAGACGGTTACGAAAAGGCCTATCTCAACGTTTTTGACGGCTTTTATGCAACCGGCGACTCTGGCCGAATCGACGAAGACGGTTACGTCTACGTCATGGGTCGCACCGATGATGTGATTAACGTTGCCGGTCACCGACTTTCAACCGGGCAGCTCGAGGAAGCGATTGCCGGTCACGAAGCGGTAGCCGAATGTGCCGTCACCGGCGTCAAGGATGAGCTCAAGGGCCAGCGTGCGGTGGGTTTCGTAACCTTCAAGCACGGTCACGAGATCGACGAGGAGACTCTTCGCAAACAGGTGATCGCAATTGTGCGCGACGTTGTCGGGCCAGTGGCCGCGTTCAAGGATGTGATTATCCTCCAGCGCTTACCTAAGACCCGCTCAGGCAAGGTGCTGCGCAAGACGATGCGCCAGATAGTAGATGGAGATAGTTACACGGTGCCGCCGACCATCGAAGATCCAACCGTGCTAGATGATTTGAAGGTTGCTCTGGCCGAGCAGTACCACCCTTCGAAATAGCGCCGGGTTTGCCCCCGGTAAAAGAAAACCCCGTTGCCAATGAAGCCAACGGGGTTTTGCTTTTGCTTAAGTGCGCTTGCGCTTCTCGCGCACACGCATTCCGACCTCGATCGGGGTTCCCTCGAAACCGTAGGTTTCGCGAAGGCGACGCTGAATGAAGCGGCGGTAACCCGGGTCCAAGAATCCGGTGGTGAAGAGAACAAACTTTGGCGGGCGGCTGCCAGCCTGGGTAGCAAAGAGGATACGAGGCTGCTTGCCACCGCGAACAGGGTGCGGCGTCTCCATGGTCAGTTCCTGGATGAAGGCATTTAGCTTGCCGGTCGCAATTCGCTGATCCCATGAATCAAGAGCAACTTCGAGTGCTGGAACCAGCTTCTCTAGGTGACGCCCAGTCTTCGCAGAAATGTTTACGCGCGGAGCCCAGTCAACGTGAGCCAAATCTTGTTCAATTTCGCGCTCTAGGTAACGACGACGCTCATCATCCAGCTCGTCCCACTTATTGAACGCTAGAACAAGGGCACGACCAGATTCGAGGGCCATGTCGACGATGCGGATGTCGGCCTCGCTAATCGGCTGGGTAACGTCGAACAAGACAACCGCTACTTCAGCGCGCTCGAGAGCGGCTGCCGTGCGAAGTGATGCATAGAAATCGGCGCCTTGCGCAAGGTGCAGACGGCGGCGGATACCCGCGGTGTCGACGAAGCGCCAAATCTTTCCACCGAGTTCAACCTGCTCGTCGATTGGGTCGCGAGTGGTTCCGGCAAGGTCGTTTACTACGGCACGTTCTGAACCCACGGCCTTGTTCAACAGCGATGACTTACCAACGTTTGGGCGGCCAATTAGGGCAACGCGACGAGGTCCGCCGAATTCCTCCTTGGCTACACCTGAAACCTTTGGCAGTACCGCCATGGCGGCATCTAACAGGTCAGCGACACCACGTCCGTGGACCGCTGAAACCGGGTATGGCTCGCCTAGACCGAGTGACCAAAGTGAAGCGGCTTCTGGCTCTTGGCGGGCATCGTCAATCTTGTTAGCTACCAAAATCACTGGTCGGCCTGATGCGCGAAGCAACTTGACCACGCGTTCATCCGAACCGGTGGCACCAACCATGGCGTCGACTACGAATAACACTGCATCTGAAAGCTCGATGGCGATTTCAGCCTGAAGGGCAACAGACTTGTCGATTCCCTTGGCGTCTGGCTCCCAGCCGCCGGTGTCGACGAGGGTGAACTTTCGTTCGTTCCACTCAGCCTTGTATGAAACTCGGTCGCGGGTAACGCCAGGCTTGTCTTCTACGACAGCTTCGCGACGGCCCAAGATGCGGTTGACCAGCGCTGATTTACCAACGTTTGGTCGGCCAACAATCGCCAGTACAGGCAAAGCCGGAAGGTAAACCGGGCCAGCCGATAGGTCTAGCTCGCTCTCGATAATCTCGAGGTCGTCGTCTTCGAGGTCGTAGTCTTCAAGACCAGAACGCAAAATGCGTGCACGGTTCTCTTCTTCAACGGTGCTCATGTTTTTGAGTCGCTCAATGAAGTCTTGGTCGGCCGGGTCAATGGCCACGTACTCAACTTCGACTTCGTCGCCGTCTAGGTCGTCGAATTCTTCTTCAATCATTTGGATTCCTTAGTAGACCCAGACTGCTCAATCAGCGAAATAACAGCATTAACCGTCTGTTCGAAGTTGAGATCAGAAGAATCCACGAGTTGGACCCCCGGTGCGGGAGTCATAAAGTCAACGACCTTTGAGTCGCTGGCGTCACGTTCTGAAACTTGACGCTTGACGCTTGCAGCATTGGCTTCGGAAAGTTCAGCTGAGCGTCTCTTAAGTCTAACCGCTTCGTTGGCAGTTAGGAGAATTTTTATTTCTGCATCCGGAGCGACCACTGTGGTTATGTCGCGCCCTTCCACAACAACTCCCGGCGATGTCGACTTAGCCACCAAGTCGCGAGTCAGCGACTTCATGAATGTTCGTACTTCTGGGATTCGCGCAACTGCCGAAACCGATTCCGCCACGGCGGTGGCTCTGATGGCCGCGGTTAGGTCGGTCTCCCCCACTCGAACCCAATAGTCATCGGGGTTGAGCGAGATTTGATATTCGAATTCGGTGGTCAAGTCTTTGCTTGGCAGTGCCTCAAGGCTGAAATCGGGCAAGTTTTGCACAGCCCAAGCCAAGGCGCGGTATGCGGCACCGGTGTCAAGGTATCCGAAGCCCAACTCTCGGGCAACCTGCTTCGAGACGCTTGATTTGCCCGAACCCGCCGGGCCATCGATCGCTACTAAAAATTTACTCATCCGGCTATCTTCCAGCCGCGCTCTTCGAGGTCTGTGATCAGTTTCTGTTCTACCGAGGGCAAGACGTAAAGTTCGACCAAACCGACCGGTGCGCTCGGTGAGTGCTCCAACTTGAGTTCTTCGATGTTCACGCCGATCTCGCCGACCTCATTAAACAGTCGACCAAGCTCGCCCGGTTTGTCAGCAATCATGACCACGACCTGAGCGTAAGTCGCAGCCTTTGTGCCGTGCTTGCCAGGGATGCGCTCCACACCGCGATTTCCGGCTTCTAGCGCGCGACTAACCGTAGCGAGCGAACCGGCCTGGTCGATATTCTCAAGTGATTCGACGAGCGAGTGCAGGTCTGCCTCAAGAGCTTTTAGAACCGGGGCGACCTCGGTGGAATTTGCTGTCAAGATTTGCAGCCAGAGCTTTGGGTCGCTGGCGGCAATGCGCGTTGTGTCTCGAAGCCCCTGGCCGGCGAGCGAAACATCCGCGGCATCGGCTTCAACCAAACGGGCAGCCAGCAAGCTTGAAACCAGCTGCGGCACGTGAGAAACCAGAGCAACGGCACGATCGTGCTCACTTGCCGAGACTTTTAGCGGAGCCGAACCAAGATCAATGGCCAAATCTTCGACTAGAGCAACCGACGGGCCAGCGTTGAGGCTGTTGGCCGAAATAACCCATGGGCGCCCAACAAAGAGATCGGCGCGACCAGAAAGCGCTCCGCCGCGTTCGCGACCAGCCATCGGGTGAGAACCAACGTAACGACTTAAGTCAGCTCCGAGCGTCTTCAGCTCTGCAAGCACTTGAGCCTTGACGCTAGCTACGTCGGTGACAACGGCATTCGAAAAAGCCTCAAGCTCCCGAGCGACTACCGCTGCGGTTACATCGGGCGGTACGCAGACCACGATCAATGCGGGATTATCGCCTTCAGAGGCCCGCACCCCAGCCCCGTAATCAATGGCAAGTTTTAGGTTTGCTGGCGATGAATCTTCAAGTGTTACCTGAACGCCTAGTTTGGTGAGCCCTAGACCAATGCTCGTGCCAAGTAGACCTGCGCCGACTACGCGAACAGGTCCTTGGATGCGAGCAGCGGCAATCACTGAGCGATATCCTGGCGAAGCGCGGTGGCTCCGCGCAAGTAGACGTGCTGAACCTCTGCTCGGGCTACATCCAAGTCGGCTTGAATCATGATGCGAATCACCCTTGGCATAGCCTTGGCTACGTCCATCTCCACAAAACACATCAGTGGCACGTCGCCCAAGCCAAGTTCGCGCGCGGCTACCGCCGGAAACTCGCTAACTAGGTCTGGTGTCGCCGTGAAAAAGATATTGATCAGTTGCCCATTTGCGATGTCATTCGCGTGCAACATCTTGGTCAACAATTCTGCGGTTGATTTGAGCAGGTGCTCGCGCTCGTCGACATCGAGCTGAATTGCCCCGCGGATCGCTTTGAGTGCCATGTTTACCGCCTCTTTGTATTCTTTGCCGGAGCCGCCTTACCTGGCTTAGCTCGTGGTCGCGGAGCACGCTCGACTCCGCCTTCGGCAGCCTTTAACAGCGCACCAACCTCTATTTTACTGAGTTCGCGAACGCGACCCTCTTTTAGAGGCCCGAGCTGAATCGGGCCAAACTGGCGTCGAACGAGGCCTAGAACTGGGTGTTCGACAAAGTCAAACATGCGGCGAACGATGCGGTTGCGGCCAGAGTGCAGCACAACCTCGACCAGGCTTTCATTGCCCGATACATCAACGATGTGTGCCTTATCGGCCTTAATCAAACCGTCTTCGAGCTCAAACCCGCTCAACAGTTTGTGAATCGTCGCCGGAGTAACCACTCCTTCGACACGGGCAACATAGGTCTTTGTGACACCAAACTTGGGGTGCGCCAACTTGTGCGCCAATTCACCGTCATTGGTCATGATGATCAACCCGGTGGTTTCGGCATCCAAACGCCCTACGTTGAAGACGCGGTCGTAGCCAACCACGAACTGGCTTAGGTCGCCGCGCCCGTTTTCATCGGCCATAGAGCTAACCACGCCGTACGGCTTGTTTAGCGCCAGGTAAACGCGTGATGCGTCTAGCTGAATCGGCGTGCCACCAACGGTCACCTTGTCAACGTCCGGGTTGATTCGGGTACCGAGTTCGGTAACCACCTTTCCGTTTACCTTGACGCGGCCCTGGGTGATGTAGTCCTCGCAAACGCGACGCGATGCCACGCCGGCCGAGGCCATTACCTTCTGAAGTCTTACGCCTGCGGCGTTCTCGTCTTTAGAGTTCGACATCGAAGTTACTGTTCGCGTCTGGCAGGTATGGGCTGATTAGTGGCATCTCATCCAAAGAGTTGATACCGAGAAGTTCTAGCAAGAGCTCACTCGTTCCGTAATTAATGGCACCGGTTTCTGAGTCGGTGTAAAGCTCCGTGATGAGGCCGCGGCTGAGCAAGGTGCGCACTACCGAATCAACATTTACTGCACGGATTGAGGCAATCTGACCTCGTGAAATTGGTTGCTTATAAGCAATGACCGCAAGGGTTTCTAGCGCGGCCTGACTTAGCTTGGTCGGGTTTTCGTTTGAGATAAACATGCGAACGGCCCAGTCGAATTCTTGGCGAACGTAAATTCTCCAACCGGCTCCGACTTCGCGAAGCTCGAATCCACGCGGTTGGCCACCATCGGCACCGTCATACTCAGCCTTGAGTGCGAGAACAGCGTCACGCACCTCTTTTACTGGGTATTCAAGCGCACTGGCCAAGGCAACCAGCGAAACTGGCGCATCGGTAATCATCAAAATCGCCTCGAGGGCTCCCCTGGTGTTTACATCAAGAGTCATAGTCAGCTCCAAGTGTGGCTAGTTGTTCATCGTCAAAGTTTTCTGCGCGCCAGGTTAGTTGCAGGTCGCCCAAAGGCGAAACCTGTTCAAAACTGATCGCAGAGAGTCGGTAAAGCTCAAGAACTGCCAAGAATCGGGCAACCACAACGCCACGGTCCTTAACCGAACCGATGAGGTCCCTAAAGCTCAGGTTGCGTGACTTTCTAAGCATGGCAATTACCTCGGTTGCCTGCTCGCGAATCGAAACACGAGGAGCGTGCAGGTGTGTCAAACCAACCGAAGGAATCTCACGTGGCGTGAGAACTTCTTGTGAGAGCTTGTAAAACTCCGATAGCGTCAGCGTCCAAACCAGTTCAGGTTTTTGCTTTCGGAAGCGCTCCTCCATCTGCACTTCGCGTGGAACTCGGTTTCCCTCCAAAGCCAGTGCGGTCGAGAACCAGCTCGAAATTTCCTTGAATGCTCGGTACTGAAGCAAACGAGCAAACAAGAGGTCTCGGGCTTCGAGCAGCGCAACGTCTTCGGCATCGACGACCTCACCCTTAGGCAGAAGCCCGGCAATTTTTAGGTCTAGTAGAGTCGCAGCAATAACCAGGAATTCGCTGGCTTGATCTAGTTCTTCATCGTCGTCAAGGCTCTTCAGGTACGAGATGAACTCATCGGTAACCCTACTGAGCGAAATCTCAGTGATATCCATTTCATGCTTCGAAATCAACGAAAGCAGTAGGTCAAATGGCCCCTCAAAATTACCTAGGCTGACCGCGAATCCGCTAGCTTTTTCGGTCGCCTCAGCCAGGTCTTGGTTATGGGGCGCAGCCACGATCCACTAGTTCACGCGCGACGGTGCGGTAGGCCTCAGCCGCATCTGAATCAGGTGCATAAACGGTGATCGGTGCTTGCGCAACGGTGGCATCCGGAAACTTCACGGTGCGATTAATCACGCTGCGGAAAACCTTCTCACCGAAGGCCTCGTGCAACCGATCGAGCACTTCGCGTGAATGCAAAGTGCGAGCGTCATACATGGTTGCCAAAATGCCGTCTAGCTGCAAGGCGGGGTTCAGACCTTCCTGAACCTTGCTGATGATATCTTCAAGGATGGCAACGCCGCGAAGGGCAAAGAACTCGCTGGCCAGAGGAATGATCACTCCATGTGCTGCGGTCAAAGCATTTACGGTCAATAGACCCAACGAAGGCTGGCAGTCGATGATGATTACGTCGTAGTCGTCGGCTACCTTCTTGAGGATGTTTGCCAAGATCTGCTCGCGAGCAATTTCGTTGACCAACTTCATTTCGGCAGCCGAAAGCTCAATGTTTGCCGGAATCACATCCAGGTTCGCAACTGCCGTGTGCTGAATGGCGGTCTTTGGGTCAATCTTGCGATCGAGCATCAGGTCATAAATAGTCACTGCATCGTGGGCGTTCACACCTAGACCGGCTGAAAGCGCACCCTGAGGGTCATAGTCAACGAGCAGAACCTTGCGACCATATTCGGCGAGCGCCGCAGACATGTTGATGCTGGTGGTGGTTTTACCTACTCCACCTTTTTGGTTGCACATGGCAATAATGCGCGCCGGCCCGTGTGAGCTAAGCGGCTTTGGCTTCGCGAAACGCGAATCTGATGGTGCCTTGTTTGCCTTTGCCATGATTCCTCCCGAAATTACGTTGCAACCTGTTGGTAATAGCCTACCGCCGAGCGCGGGGATGCGCTGTCGCATAGACCTCACGAAGCGCGTCTACGGTAACAAGTGTGTAAATCTGCGTGGTTGCCACGGATGAGTGCCCGAGCAGTTCCTGAACCACCCTGACGTCGGCTCCGCCCTCCAGCAGATGGGTTGCAAATGAGTGCCGCAGCGTGTGCGGTGAGATCTCACCAGGCAACTTGGCAGCAATACTGGCGTCATGGATGATCTGCCACGCACTCTGGCGACTCAGCCGGCCGCCTCGCTGGTTCAAAAATAGGGCGGCTGTTCCTTTGCCATTTGCAGCTACCAGGGGCCGGGTGCGCACCAGGTAGGCGTCTAGTGCGCTTTGGGCATAGCGCCCAACCGGAACAATGCGCTCCTTAGAGCCTTTGCCTAGAACCCGCAGCAGAGTGGGGTCAACCAGATCATCCAGATCAAGCGACACTATCTCGGTGATGCGAGCCCCGGTTGCATAAAGCAGTTCAAGCATGGCGCGGTCTCGAACCTGAATCGGATCATCGCCGCCGACCGCGTTCAACAGCGCTTCGACCTGTTCGACGGTTATCGCCTTAGGTAGGCGACGGGGAGCCTTTGGCGGTTTGACCGTTGCTGCCGGGTCGGCGTTGGTTAGATTCTCGAGCAGCCAGTATTTATGAATGCCGCGAACACCGGCCAAGACTCTCGCAACCGAGGTTGCCGACAAGCCACCTTTCGAAACTAGTTGTTCGGCAAAGTCTTGAACCACCAATTCGGTTATTTGGTCAATCGAATCGATGCTTCGAGCCTCTAGAAACTCGAGATAGCGCTTTAGATCGCGGCGATAGGCACTAATGGTGTTCTTGGCCACACCGCGCTCGATTGTGAGGTGCCTAATGTAGGCGTCGACGAGAGTCTCGAAACCCGCCATCGTCTTAGATACCAAGTTTGTGGGCTGCGGCCATGATTCCTACCGCGGCGCTAGGGCTTCTCATGTCTGAGGCTAAGACGCTATTAAGAGCTTCGCCAAGGGGAATCCACTCAACAGCCATATCGGTCTCTTCGCCCTCGAGCTCAAGATCGTGCCCTTGGTGACGAAGTTCTCTGGCTAAGAAAATCGCGATGGTTTCGTTATTGCCGCCCGGAGTGGTGTGAAACTCGATCAGGTGTTCCCAAGATTCGGCGATGTAGCCGGTTTCTTCAAGCAGCTCTCGCTTTGCCGCTTCAAGCTTCGACTCCCCCGGCATGTCGAGCAGTCCGGCCGGAATCTCCCAAAGGTATTCGCGAACCGGGTGCCGATACTGATTGATAAGAAGCACTCGATTGGCTTCATTCAACGCAATAACTGCCACCGCTCCAGGATGCGCGACAAACTCACGAACCAGGGTTGAGCCGTTGTAGTCAAAAGACTCGCGTTTGATGTCCCAGATTTTGCCTTCAAAGACAACCTCGCTCTTGCTTATTGCAAGATACGCAGGTCGGTCTTTAGGCATCCTTGACCTCAAAGAGCTTGTTTGATTCTTGGCGTTTGATTGCCGCGGCAACAAGGCCGCGGAACAATGGGTGCGCGTTGGTAGGTCGTGACCGGAACTCAGGGTGAGCCTGGGTTGCCACGTAATAAGGGTGAACCTCTCGAGGCAACTCAACAAACTCGACCAGGTGGTCGTCTGGCGAGGTGCCCGAGAATACTAAGCCTGCCTCAGCAATCTGAGCACGGTAGTTGTTGTTCACTTCATAGCGGTGGCGGTGGCGCTCTTCGATTGAGCTCGCTCCGTAAACCTCTTCAACGATCGAACCAGGCTTCAGCTTGGCCTCGTATAGACCAAGGCGCATCGTTCCACCCATATCACCGGAGGCGAGGATGTCGACCTGCTCTGCCATGGTTGCGATAACCGGGAACTTTGCCTCTGGGTCAAACTCGGTAGAAGATGCACCGGCAAGGCCAGCCTTGCTGCGCGCGTATTCGATAACCATGCACTGTAGACCAAGGCATAGGCCGAGGGTTGGAATCTTGTTCTCGCGGGCATAGGTCAAAGCACCAAGCTTGCCCTCAATGCCGCGAACACCGAAACCTCCAGGAATGCAGATGGCGTCAACGTCAGAAAGCTGAGCTTCGGCACCTTCTGGAGTCTCGCAAGAGTCAGACGCAATCCACTTGATGTGCACCTTGGTCATGTTTGCGAAACCACCGGCACGCAAAGCCTCGGTTACTGAAAGGTAGGCATCCGGAAGGTCGATGTACTTACCCACCAAACCAATGCGAACTTCATGCTTAGGGTTGTGCACCGCGTCAAGCACGCCCTGCCAACGACTCCAGTCAACCGGGGTCTCTGGGAAACCAAACTTCTTGACAATATAAGAGTCGAGGCCCTGACGGTTTAGAACCTTAGGAATGTCGTAGATGCTGGCAGCATCCGCGGCGGTTACCACTGCACTCTTGTCGATGTCACACATCAGAGCAATCTTGTTTTTGATTCCTTCAGGAAGCTCGCGGTCGCTGCGACAAACCACTGCGTCCGGCTGAATTCCGATTGAACGAAGTGTGGCAACAGAATGCTGGGTCGGCTTGGTCTTCAACTCGCCCGATGCGGCAAGGTAAGGAACCAAAGACACGTGAACATAGAAAACGTTGTCGCGGCCGACCTCATGGCGAACCTGGCGAGCTGCTTCTAGAAAAGGCTGCGATTCGATGTCTCCGACGGTTCCACCAATTTCGGTGATGATTACGTCTGGAGCAGGAGTCTCGTGCGCCTGAAGACGCATGCGACGCTTGATTTCATCGGTGATGTGAGGAATTACCTGAACCGTGTCACCGAGGTACTCACCGCGACGCTCACGAGCAATTACGGTCGAGTAGATCTGGCCGGTGGTTACGTTGGCCGACTGACCGAGGTTGATGTCTAGAAAGCGCTCGTAGTGACCAATGTCTAGGTCGGTCTCGGCGCCATCATCGGTGACGAATACTTCACCGTGCTGAAACGGGTTCATTGTGCCCGGGTCGACGTTTAGGTACGGGTCTAGTTTCTGCATCACGACTTTGAGTCCGCGAGCACGAAGTAGGTTGCCTAGGCTCGAGGCGGTGAGGCCTTTTCCGAGCGATGATGCAACACCTCCGGTGACGAAAATGTGACGTGTTCTACCGGGTTCCATTGCTTCTGCCATGGAATTACAGCCTACCAATTACACGAGTAGCAAAATGGCTAGACATGGATATTCGTCAAAGATTTAAAGATCTTTTTGCGAAATTAGAGCGGAAGCCGGCGAGTTTATTAAGAAAACTCGGATAGCGCTCTAACACGCAGCTCGGCGGCGTGCGCGAGGCCCGATTCCGAATCGCTTAGACCCGAAAGCATTCGTGCAAGCTCTTCAACTCGAGTCTCGTTGTCGAGCAAGACAACATCGGTGGCAGTGAATTCAACCGAGCTGGTTTTGAGCACCCGAAGGTGCGAAGTGGCATACGCGGCAACCTGCGCCAAGTGAGTAACCACAATTACCTGCGCTCGTTGAGCCAACATGGCAAGGCGACGACCAACCTCGATGGCCGCTGCGCCACCAACACCAGCGTCCACTTCATCAAAGATAAAAGTCGGGGCCTGCTGCGTTTCGGCGAGCACAACCTCGATGGCCAACATAATTCTCGATAGCTCGCCACCGCTGGCGCCCTTGCCAAGCGGTCTCGGTTCGGCACCCGGGTAAGAACTCAGCTGAATCGAAACCGAATCTTGACCGTGACTTCCGTAGGCATCGGCATAACCAACCTCCACCACCAGGCTCGCACCACCCATGGCCAACTCTTTTAGCTCGGCCGTGACTAGTTCTGCCAGCCTGCTTGCAGCCGAAACTCGCAGGGCAGTTAGCGAGTCGGCCTGAATCTTTAGTTTTGCCGACAGAGCTTCATACTCAAGGCCAAGTTGATCGATTGTCTCCGAAGAAGAGTCGAGTTCAAGTAGGCGATCTGAAGCGCTTGAGCGATAGTTGATGACCTCGTCGAGAGTCGGCCCATACTTGCGCATAGCGGCGGTAAGCGCTGCTCGCCTATCTTGAATCAGGTTTATTTCGCCGGCGCCTTCTAGGTCTAACGAGGCTAGGTAGCTCGAAATCTCTCCAGATGCATCGACCAACTGAACGCTCACAGCCTTAAGAAGTTCGGCAAGACGGCCCAATTCTGCATCGTGATTGGCAACTTGTTCTAGCGAGCGCCTGGCCTGCCCAATGAGCCCCAGCGCATCCGGTGAGTCACCGAACCCCTCGGATGAAAGCGCCTCGTGAGCAAGAGATGCCGCTGCACGCAAGATTTCTAAGTTGTTTATACGCTCTGCCTTCTCGGCAAGTTCTAGGTCTTCACCTGAGCGAGCATCTAGCTTTTCGAGCTCATCTACCGCGTTACGAAGTTCATCAGCCTCTGCGGCACGGGCGTCGAGTGAAGCCTTTAGTTCTTCAAGTCTCTGGGTGAGCTCACGCCAGGCCTTGAAGGTTGCCTGGTATTCGGCGAGAGCGGTAGCCAAGCCTGCTCCACCAAATTGGTCGAGTGCCTCGCGCTGCGCAACAGCCGACTTCAAGCGGATCTGGTCTGACTGGCCGTGAACGACAACCAGCATTTCACCTAGCTCGTTGAGCAATCCAACCGGGGTCGAACGACCTGATACCGAAGCGCGACTTCGCCCTTCACTCGAAACCGAGCGGTTCAAGATCAATTCGCCTTGCTCAACATCAGAGCCAGCATCGCGCACCCGCTCGATTACCGGTGAATTCTCGGCGATTAACCAGCGGCCTTCAACGAATGCCTGATCTTGCCCTCGACGAATGCTGGCGGTGTCGGCTCTTTCACCGAGAAGCAGCCCAAGGGCAGATAAAACCATGGTTTTACCAGCACCGGTTTCACCGGTAATCACGGTTAGGCCCTTACCAAAAGGCAAACGCGCCTCTTGAATCACCCCAAGATCGCGAATGTAAATCTCTTCGATCATTAGCTGTCTATTCGGCCTTGTGCACTTCGTCAGCACCGCGCCACCCGGCAACGGGTAATGAGAATTTCTTTACCAGGCGGTCGGTAAAGGTGCTGTTTCTCAATCGAGCTAATAGCACTGGCTTGTCAGACTGAACAACCTCTACACGCGCACCCGGCGGCAGCTGCCAGGTTCGGCGCCCGTCACACCAAAGCACTCCGTGCCCGGCACTTCGGTGCAGCACTTCTACTGCTACCAAAGCATCAGGCTTGATCACGAGTGGGCGCGCAAAGAGCGCGTGGGCGCTCAGTGGAACTAGCAGCAGCGCCTCGACCGAAGGCCAAACTACCGGGCCACCCGCAGAGAATGCGTAGGCGGTCGAACCAGTGGGTGTGGCAATCACGATGCCGTCGCAACCAAAGCTTGATAGCGGGTGCTCTTCTACCTCGACAACCACTTCGAGCATGCGCTCGCGCTCGCTCTTTTCGACGGTAGCTTCATTTAGCGCCCAGGTGCGGTAAACCTCAGAACCCTCGACAAAGACTCGAACATCCAGAGTCATGCGCTCTTTGACCACGTAGTCTTTGGCAACGACACGATCAACGGCCTCGGCTAAACCATCTCGTTCGCTTTCAGCCAAGAAACCTACGTGGCCGAGGTTGATGCCAACCAGCGGAACGCGAGCCTCACGCACAACTTCTGCAGCTTTGAGTATTGTTCCGTCTCCACCCAAAACCATTGCGACTTCAATGTCGGCCAGGGTGGTGTCTCGGTCAAGAATCCGAATTTCGGTTGGCAGCGAGGATCCGCCACGAGCGGCCATTTGCTCTACCGCGTAAGCAGAGAGTTCCGCTTGGTCAGCAGCTGCCATCACAGGCGTAATGCCGGCTGAAACTAATTTCTGGCAGGTCTCAAGTGCGGCGGCAAGAGCCTCCGGACGGCGCGTGTGAGTTACGAGCAACACTTTACGTGCAGCACTCATTTGCCCTCCTTGGCTAAAGCTTCGATCCTGTCTGTCCATTTTGACCGATTAACCGGTTCAAGTGGGCTTATCCACACAACATATTCGATGTTTCCGTGGGTGCCCGGAAGTTCTGAACGGGTTAGACCGCGAACCCCAATGCCCAAGTCGTGGGCCGCGTCAACCACTTGCTTTATTGCACCGGCACGCAAACGGTGATCGGTAACGATGCCAGAAGCGTGCAGCGACTGCTTGCCAACCTCGAACTGAGGCTTGATTAGCAACACGTATTCGGCTTTAGGCGCCACCGAAAGAATCTGCTCGAGTACCAAGGTGAGTGAAATAAAAGACAAGTCACCGACAACCAAATCGATGTTTATTTTGTCTGTAGAAACACCGCTGGCTTCAGCCAATGTCTCTAACGACAGGTCTCGCGCGTTGAACCCCTCCATGCTGATCACCTTTGGGTTATCGAGCAGCTCGAGGGCCATTTGGTCGTGGCCCACGTCTATTGCGAAAACGCGGCCAATGCCGCGACGCAGCAACACATCTGTGAATCCTCCGGTAGACGCGCCTACATCCAGGGCGGTCTTGTTTACCGGGTCAATCTCAGCAAAAACATCGAGGGCCTTGGCCAGCTTGTGACCAGCGCGGCTAACGTAGTCGACCGCCTCAAGCACCACTATCTCGGCCCCGTCAATTACCGGCTGGGATGCCTTGCGGGCGGCGCGACCGTTGATCAAAACGCGATCGGCGTCAATCAAGGTTGATGCGTGATTTCTCGATCTGGCGAGCCCTAACTCAACCAGTGCAACGTCTATGCGCAACTGCTTACCGATTCGAATCAGAGTCGTTTAGAACCGACTCAAGCTCTTCGCGGAGTGCCGAAAAGTCATTAACCTGTTGGTCCAACGGAAGCGCAGTAATGCGCTCAACCTCGGCTTTTACCTGTGAAACAAGATCTTCTGACATACCTAAAGCCTATTCGTAAAGCGCGGCTTCAACATCCAGCGCGTAAATCGGCAAATCACTGGCATAGATAACGGCGCAGGCCGCGCGCAGCGCGCCCATGCTCTTCGGGTCACCAATGGTGACAACTACTTTGTTGCCGAGCAATTCAACTTCCGCGCCATCGCAGGCGAAGCCCCGCTTAGTCTTTCTTGGAGCCTTGTATGGCTTCAACAACTCGGCCATAGAACCGATTATGTATGTCGGTCGGCCTTCTGGCTTGATGCCGATTACTTCCTTGCGAGTGCTCACGCCGGTTAGCACCAAAACCGAATCAAGGCCTGCGCGATTTGCTCCGGTGATGTCGGTGTCGATCCGATCTCCGATGAACAAAGCCTTGGCGGCACCGAAGTGCCCCACTGCGGTGTGGAAGATTGCCGGTTCAGGCTTACCGGCAACAATCGGAAGTTGACCCACAGCCGTGTGAACGGCCGACACCAAAGTGCCGTTGCCTGGCGCTAGCCCCTTTTCCTGCGGAAGAGTCCAATCTTGATTGGTAGCAACCCATTTGGCGCCGTTTTGAATTGAGAAAGCCGCCTCGGCTAGGTCACGCCACGAAACGTCTGGTGCAAACCCTTGAATCACAGCATCTGGCTTGGCATCCGAATTCTCAACGAGCTCAAATCCGCCTTCGGTGACCCGAGCGCGAAGCCCCTCACCGCCGACAACCAAAACCTTTGACCCTTCGGGCACCATGGTTCGTAAAATATCTACTCCGGTCTTACCCGACCCGATGATGTCTCGAGGTTCACAGTGAACGCCGAAGCCAGCTAACTGAGCGGCAATTGTTTCGGGTTTGCGAGACGAGTTGTTTGTGACGTAACCAATTGGCAGTCCCTGCTCTTGAAGGGCCAGGATGGCCTCTGGCGCATCCTTGATTGCAGCGGTACCTTCGTAAACTACGCCGTCAAGATCGGCAAGAAGTACGTCGTAGTCAGACCAAATTCTAGCGGCCACGGTCTTCACCGAACTTACGGTCACGAGCACCTTCGCGAGGTGCGCGATCGCGCTGTGGACGCGGAGATTCATTATCGCGTGGGGCCCACGGAGCATCGCCATCTCGCTCAGGCCGAGCTGGGCGGTCGGAACGTTCACCGTAACCGCGCACCGGGCGTTCTGCGTTTCTTGGTGCGAAGTTGCGAGGTCGATCATCTCGAGAGTCTCGTGAGTCTCGCGAACCACGGTCGTCACGAGAATCGCGACTTCCACGGTCGTCTCGCGGCTCCCATTCCTTGCGCTCAACACGCACTGGAATTTCGAATTCCTCGAGCACCTGAATGATTTCATCTTCAGGGCCTGGGTTACCGTTCAGCGCAGACTCGGCACGTTCTGCAAGTGACAGCCAACGCTTAGACTCGGCGTCTTTGCCAAGAATTTCTAGGGTGTCAGCATAGGCGTAAAAAAGCGGAACAGAGTAAGGGAAAACCTTCTCTGGGTTGAGTTCTGGAATCTGAAGTTCAGCCAGCGCAAGGTCATTTTCGCCGCGATCAAGACGGGCACCAGACATAGCGATGGCAAGGTTAACTCTGACACCGGGTAGAAGTGTGGCGCGGTCTACCGAACGCCCGAGCTCGAGTGCGCGGTCAGGTCGTTCAAGGCCTCTCTCGCAGTCAACCATCAAGGGAAGCTGGTCGTTTGAGCCCGAAATGCGACGGAAAGTCAACAGTTCGCGAAGTGCAACGGCAAAATCGCCAACGGTGTAGGCAGTAATGCCTACAGTTTCACGAACCAAGGCGATGCGTGCAGCACGACCGGCAGCTGCAAGGGCGTGCTGGTGAGCAAGCTCAGGATCCTGCTCGATGAGCAACCCAACCATCGCCAGATGGCGTGCAACCATTTCGGCGTTCTCAGGAGTTAGTGTCTTCAGCTGCACCCGCAGACCAAGCTCAAGATCTTTCTCGGTAATTTCATCCGGGATTAGTGGGCTCTTTGGCTTGTCGTAGTCCACAGGACGGGCAACGCGCTGCTGCCAGTCTGGACGGACTGCGTTTGGATTGTCTTCGCGACGTGCGCGGCCGCTAGGAGCGTCTTGACGACGGTCGCTACCGCCGCGTCCCGACCCTGATCCTGAGCTACGCTCGCCGGAAAAGGCTCGTTTTGGACGATTTTCGAACTCTCGTTCGCTCATTTGACTCTCCTAGGCATACAAATATCCATGTTAAACCAAAATGGCCACCTTAAAAAGGTGGCCATTTTGTTAAATTAAGTCCGGCGGTGT
>CANGGK010000006.1 GCA_947453475.1 Microbacteriaceae bacterium | reverse complement strand
CCGGCAACTAACTACCAGCTGAGCTTCGCCTCAGGTGCACTGGTCGGCGTCAACTCAACCAATATCCAGGTGATTCCTGGAGCACCGGTTCGCATCCAGATCTTGAACCAGCCGATTGGCGCAAACACCGGTTCAGAACTGGCCGGCCAGCCTGTGGTCAAGGTTGTTGACAGCTTCGGCAACACCGTCACCCAAGACAACTCAACCGTCATCACCGCAGCAATTTCTTCGGGTGCCGGGGGAGCGCTGACCCGCATTGTCAGTAGCCAGTCGATGCCAGTAACTGCCACGGTGGTAAATGGTGTTGCAACTTTCAGTCATCTGCTCATGCACGGTCTGACCACTCAGGCTTACCAGTTGACCTTCACCTCGGGTTCGCTCGCCGTTGCTGTTTCAGCTAACTACACCGTTCACCACGCGTCGGTTTCGACGCTGGTTTGGAACACCCAGCCTGCAGTCGGCATGACCGGTTCACCGCTGACCACCGCTGCCGTTCTAGAACTACAAGACATGGATGGCAACATCGCCACCAGCGACAACACCACCGTGGTAACCGCGGTTGTGACTAGCGGCGTCGGTGCTACTTTGACCAATGCCACCGCTCGGGCAAGCCAGGGTGTCGTTCGCTTCGACAACCTCGTGCTCACCGGAACCCCGGGCGTCACCTATAAGTTGACCTTCACCGGTGCTCTGGGCGGTTCAACCGTCTCTGCTCCTGAGTCAACCGGTTTGACCCCGGTCCACGCCGTTCCTGCCAAGGTAACCACCCGTGGCGGTGACGTCGTTGGTGCGTTGAGCGGCGAAGACCTTGCCAGCCAACCGAGCCTCTATGTTCGCGACCGCTTTGACAACATCGCAACCTTAGATAACACGACTGTTGTTATCGCGAGTATCTTGAACGACAGCACGGGCACAGTTTCAGGCCGCGTAAGCGCTACAGCAGTAAACGGTGTCGTCAACTTTGCTGGCCTAAAGGTGGCCGGAACCCCGGGCGCCGATTACGCCCTGAACTTTGAAGCCGTCAATGGTTCAACCATTTTGACCAGTGCAACTTCGAACCTCTTCCACGTCTCGAAGGTCGCCGACATTAGCTTGTCTTACGCCTCGCAGGCATACGTGCCAAACGCCACCGTGCAGGCTAACTTGAGCTATGACAGCCCTGGTGCCATTACCTTCAGCACCAACGCATCGTCGCTTGTTTGTGAGCTTGACCCGGGAACCGGTGACCTAACCATCAAGGGTGCCGGTGATTGTCTAGTGCGAGTTGATATCGAACAGGATGACAACGGCTTCTACCTCGCCAACTACGCCGAGGCAACCCTGGTGATCACCAAGGCGGTTCAGGCGCCAATCACCATCACATCTGCGGCGACCGTTGATTACTGGTCGGGTCTAAACCCTGTTGCAACAGGAGGTAGCGGCACCGGAGCCTTGAGTCTCGATGTTGTTGCTGGCAGCACCTGTCGTCTAATCGGTGCCACCATCTTGCCTGGCGACGCCGGTTCGTTGTGTCAGATAACCGCGAGCCGCGCTGGTGACACCAACTACCTACCTCAGACATCTGCAGTTCAGACCATCGTGGTTCGAAAGATCAACCAGGCTGCGCTTTCAATGGCGAGCGCCAACACGATGTCGGTTGACAACCTGAACATGTTTACCAGCGGTGGTTCGGGCACCGGTGCCGTCACTTACGCCCTCGTTTCTGCCGGAACCGCACACTGTTCGATCTCGGGCGCTGTTCTTTCGGCAACAGCTGCCGGAACCTGTTCGGTGCGTGCAACAAAGGCTTCCTCAACCAACTACAACGTGGTTACAAGTGCTTCGCAGACAATCACTGTCTCGAAGGAAGCGCAGACTGTGGCCTTCACCTCAAACATTCCGATGGACCCGATTGTTTACGGTTCTTACAGCCCGACAGCAACGGCATCGAGCGGCTTGGCCGTGACCTTCACGGTTGCAAATGGCTCGACTTGTGCGGTTGACCCTCTGGTTGCCGGCAAGATCAACTTCAGTGCAATCGGCATGTGTGAGGTTGTTGCTACGCAGTCGGGTTCGAGCCGTTACGCGAGCGCTCGCGTCAGCCAGTTCATTCAGATTGGTGTTCTAAACCAGACCATTAAGTTCGACATCATCCCTGACCTGGTCTACGGCACCCCAGCCTTCAAGTTGGCCCCGACCACTAACGCCGGTAACAACGCGGTCATCACGCTTTCGACCACGACGAACAGCAACGCCTGTACTCTAGCTAGCGACATTGTGACTCTGAACGCAGCCGGTTACTGTGAAATCAAGGCAACTCAGGCCGGTTACGGTTCATACCTCGCCACCGAGGTTATCCGTGGTTTCAATGTTCTTGCCGACCAGGCCGGTGCTCCGCACATCTTCTCGTCATCTGTTGCGACCCACTCGCTAACGGCATCGTTCACCGCTCCGAGCTACACCGGTGGTGCGCCTATCACCGGCTTCGTCTTGATTGCTACCGACACCAACGGTCAGAGCTATGAAAACGCGGCTTGCCCAGTTTCAAGTAGTTCGATCACCTGTACAATCGTCGGAATTCCAAACAACATCGCCTACACCGCTGTTGCTCGCGCAATTACTACTGCCGGTCGTGGCGCGGTTTCAAACGTGAGCATGTCGCAAACCCCGCTCGATGCACCGCTGGCCGTTACAAACCTCACGACCGCCGCAAGTAGCAACAACTTGGTTGTCAATTGGACCCCACCGATTGTTGCTGCAGGCGCAAACGTTACCGGCTACGACATTTATGTAGCACCTATTGGTCAGTCGTATCCGAGCACCCCAACATCAACCGTTTCGGGAGCCTCGACCAGCACGGCTACCATCCAGAACGTTTTGAACCAATCCTCGGCGCCAAGTGCTTCACCGAGTGCCTCGCCAAGCCCGCAAATCACGACCAACAGTGCAAGCATCAGGTTTGGCCGCGCCTCGGTAAGTAGCCCAAGTGCCACTCCGAGCTCATCTCCGAGCCTTTCTGACCCAACTACGGTGGCTGCTGGGGGCTTCCAGGTTCGAATCGTTACGCTCGTTGGTTCTTCGAGTGAGGCCTCAGACGTAAACACCACCAACGGTTTCCAGACCAATTTTGCGATTCCGCTCTCGCCTTCGCAGTTGACGCTGACCCCGGATGGTGTTGATCTGATGTCTTCATGGTCGGCTCCGACCGCCGACGGTGGTTCGCCAATCACTGGTTACGACGTCACCGTAAATGGTGCGCCGGTATGCAGCGCGACTTCCGATCTGTTCTGTAACTTCGCCGGCATGAGAGCTGGTCAAACATATACCGTGAATGTCTATGCCGTGAACGCCGTTGGCCGAAGCCTTGCCTCAACCTCGAGCCACTCGGTGCCTGCGCCTCCTGCGCCTCCGGTAATTCAGGTAACTCCTACTCCTACTCCAACGGCAACTGCAACCCCTACGCCGACCCCCACGCCGACGCCGACGGTAAAGCCAACTCCGAAACCGACGCCTAAGCCAACGGTAAAGCCGACGAGCAAGCCAACTGCCAGCCCAAGCGCGACGCCTAGTGCAAGCCCTAGTGCGACACCGTCTTCGAGCCCAACCGCCAGTGCCAGCCCAAGTTCAAGTTCATCGGCCGCACCAACCGATGACCCTACCTCGGCTCCGGTGCCAAGCCCAAACGAGTCGACCGACCCGGGCACGCCAGTGGTTCCGGGAGCTCCCGTTGCTAACCCAGCAATTGGTGCTACTGGCGATGACTCTGCGCCACCAGTGCCATTTGACCCGATGGGCTCACCTGAGGCCGTTGCAGCCGTCACAGAAACAACTACTAAGGTTGCCGCCATAGCCGCCTCGGTTGCGGCTGCTGCCGCAGCAGCAGGTGCCGCCGCGGCTGCCGCTGGAGCGGCTGCCGGAGCAGCTGGTGCTGCCGCTGCCGGAGGTGCCAGCGCCGCGGGCGGAGCATCGGGCGGTTCATCTGGAAGTGGTTCGGGAAGCAACAACGGTGGCTCTATTGCCACCATCGATGCCACGCACGAGGAATATGAACTTCGACACCGCAGCCGAGGCGACAGCCTTCGACTCTGGCGCCGTCGTTGGATGCGTCTGCTCGACAAGATCTCGATTCGCGCGACGCTGGTCACGGCTCCGATTTCACCGGTGCTCTCGCGAATTATGGTTGACGGTTCTTATCTGAGAGCGGCTTTTGGAACCTTTGCGGCCTTGCCAACATTCGCAGCCACCGCGCTTTCGATTATTGCCATCGCTCTGAACGGCGGCGGAATTTCAACGCCTAACTGGCAACTGTTCTTGGTAACAACACTGATTGGAATCTTCGACGCCTTCTCAGGCATGATTGGCACCGCGGTATTTGTGGTCGGCTCGATTGCCGTTCACCTTTTGACCGGTCAAGCGATTGGCATGGATGACATCCGCATGCTTCTTGGAGTCGTTATCGTTGGCTTCGGCCCAGCATTGCTAGCAAATTCATTCCGAGCCTTCCGAAAGGTGCCTGAAAAGGGCAGCTTCTACCTTTGGGAGCGAATCGTCGACCTTGGAGTACTTCCATTCGTTGGTGGCTGGGTTACCGCGAGCATGATTAGCACCTTGCCTGCCCTGGCCGGCACCACCCTTGCAGTGGCAAACCACGTAAATGACTTTGCCATCGCAGTTGCAGCTGCCATCGTGGTTCGAGTTATTGGTGAAGAAGTTGTTGCCCGATTCTTCCCGGGAAGACTCGATTACCTTCACCCGACTCACGTGCCAGCTACACCGGGCTTCCAACGTTGGATTTCGATTAGCTTCCGCCTGGCAGTGTTCATCTTCGTTACAGCGGCGCTCATGGGCAACACCTGGCAGGTATGGGTTGGAAGCCTCCTCTTTGTTTTGCCAACAATGCTCGGCTGGTGGTCAGATCGATTCCCTAACTCTAAGTGGGTCTGGCGAATCATGCCGCAGGGCATTCCAGGCCTAGCCTTTACGCTCCTCGTGGCTTCGATCACGACCAGCATCGTGACCGGCTGGTTCGGTGCGAGCCCAGATGCCGCACTGTGGTCGTTCGCCATACTTCCGATTCCGATGCTTGGTTTGAGCATCCTTGGCCTAATCGGTCGCGAGGGTAACGAGGGTGAAGTGCGCTGGGTTCGCCAACCGCGCTTCGTTTGGGTTTACCGAATCGGTGGAATCGTCATGCTTATCGTCACCATGAAGGTTGCTGGGGTAATCTAGCCCGATGAACCGCAACAAAATCGCCAGAATTGGCGCGATCGTCATGATCTTGAGCATGCTGCTGACCATCTTCATTGGTGCCATGTCAATCAAGGCTGCGACGCTACCAGGTTTGGCTATTGATGCTGTTCCCGGGCTCAGCTCGAGCCACACGAGGCCGGTTGTCACGGGGGTAAACCCAGACATCGACGGCGATGGCATTTTGAATAACGAAGACGGCGACATCGACGGCGATGGCATCGATAACGGGCTCGACTCTGACATCGATGGCGACGGCATTCCAAACACCAAGGATGGCAACCCTGCGTCGACCAATAATGTCGATTCAGTGCCGCCTAAGGATGTTCGCACCGAGGCCACCTGGCAGTGGATTGGCGGTTCTGCGGTGCTAGCGGTTTTGGGCTGGCTGGTTGCATTGCCATACCTGCGCAAGCGCAAGGGCACCTCGAGTCGCAGCGTCGGCAACCGTGGTTAAGGGCAAAATCAAGCACCAGGTCTTAGCCGGAGAGCTGCTAACTGCGGCTCAACGTCGAACTTACATAATCATCATCGGCCTGTTGACAACCCTCTTGCCTTTTTCGGTTGACCTCGTGCTGCCGGCCTTTCCAAAAATTGGCCAAGACTTCGTGGCCAGCAACAGCGCAGTTCAGTTCACTTTCACCGGCGTCACCATTGGTTTCGCCATTGGGCAACTAGTCGCCGGGCCACTGGCAGACTCAATCGGCCGCCGCCGCCCTATGTTGATTCTCTCCGGGCTTCACCTTCTGGGTTCGCTACTGTGCTTTATCGCACCGAGCATCGAGCTATTTTTCTGGGCTCGACTTTTGCAGGGCATCGGTGGTGCAGGTGCGGCCATTTTGATGGGCGCCATCGTGCGCGACCTTTATACCGGTGGCCCAATGCTCACCATGATGGCCAGAGTCTCGCTCATCAGCTCGCTTGCGCCAATCGTCGCGCCACTTATCGGTTCGCAGATTGTCACCGTCATGCCTTGGCGCACCATCTTTGTCTTTTTAGTGATTTTCGACACCGTGGTTTGGCTCTTGGCGTTCAGGTTCCTAATTGAAACCCTGCACCGAGATAATCGTCGGGCCTCGGGTCTCAAATTGATTCTGCTTCGATTCAAGGCGGTGCTTGGCGACCGCATTTACGTGGGTCTACTCATCTTCTCGGTGCTTCAAATCGTCGCGCTCTTTGGCTACCTAAACACCGTTTCGTTCCTCTATCAGGGCACCTATGGCTTAACCGCTGCCCAATTCGGCCTGGTTTTCTCGTTCAACTCGGTCGGCCTATATTTCGGCACCCAGCTCGCAGCCAAGTTGGGGCGCATTTTCAGCGCTGCCTGGGTGTTGATTGTGGCCGGCAGCCTTTTCGGTTTAGCCGGCGTTGGCCTAATCTTCGCCGGGCTCGCCAATGCGAGCATCTATGTTGTCGAGCCAATCGTCTTTGTTTTCATCTTCAGTTTCGGCGCTTGCATTCCGCTCTTGGGTGCCCTAAGCCTCGCGCAGCACCCAAACGAGGCCGGCACCGCGGCATCTCTGATGGGGGTTCTGAACTTCGCCACTACTTCGGCGCTATCCGGGTTCTATCCGTTGCTGGGCACCGGGTCGCCATTGGGTATTGGAATTCTCATCGCAGCAAACATGACCCTTGGCGTTCTATCTTTATTTTTCGTAATGAAACCCAAAACGGTACCTGCCCTAGAGCAGTAGTGCCTAGGCTGAAGTCATGGCCAAAGTTCTTATTCTTCACGGATGGACAAATCGCCGCCAGCAAGGGCACTGGCAGCGTCATCTAGCTACTGCTCTGCGTGCGCAGGGCCACGTTGTGGCTTACCCGCAATTCCCAAACACAGATGAGCCGAAGCTAAACGAGTGGCAAGAACTGCTGGCAGCCGAGCTCGAAATACTCTCAGAGGTTGAAGCCGGTGAAACCATCGTGATCGGCCATTCGTTGGGTTGTATCAACTGGATTCAAGGTGCAGCCAGCGGCCTAATCACAACGCCGGTAGACAGGGTCTTGCTAGTGGCCCCAGCAGACCCACGAATGCTGGGCGAGGTCGAAGGTCTAAACGTCGACCTCACTAGCCCCCAGGTCGTGTCTGCCCTGCACGCGTCCACCAAGAGCCTCACCGTTCTCGCGAGCGATAAAGATAAGTGGACTCCCCGAGGAATTCAAGCAACTTTTGGCGACCCACTCGGGGTTGATGCGGTGATCCTTCCCGGTGCGGGCCACCTCTCGCTTGATGATGGCTTTGGTTTCTGGCCGGGTGTAATCAACTGGGTGGAAAACCCGAAAGCAGACCTCACCCAGCGTTAGGCTGGAATCATGAGAATTCTTTTGGTTGGCGCCGGTGGCGTCGGTGACGCTATCGTCAAAATTGCAGCATCCCGAGACTTTTTCGACATCATGGTCGTTTCTGACTACGACTTCAGTCGAGCAGAGAAAAGCATCGAATGGGTGCGCAACAAGTACGGAGCCGACAAGGCATCCAAGTTTCTAGCAGCCAAGATTGACGCTAGCAGTGCCGCAAACGTTGCCGATCTGGCTAGAAACCACAACATCACCCACGTCTTGAACGCCGTTGAGCCAAAGTTTGTGCCAACCGTGTTCTCTGGCGCCTTCACCGCGGGTGCAAACTATGTAGACATGGCCATGAGTCTTTCAGAGGCCCACGAGACCGATCCGTTCCACAAGCCGGGCATCAAGCTCGGCGACTCGCAGTATGCCGTTTCAGAGCAATGGGAGAGAGCTGGCAAGCTTGCCCTAGTTGGCATGGGTGTTGAGCCTGGCATGTCAAACGTGTTCGCGCGCTACGCTGCCGACAACCTATTCAGCGAGATCGACGAAATCAGTGTCAAGGATGGCGGAAGCCTCGCCGTTTTCGACGACGAAGGCAACGAGGTCTTCGCGCCTTCATTCTCGATCTGGACCACCATCGAAGAGTGCCTGAACCCACCGGTTATCTACGAGCGCAACCGCGGCTGGTACACCACCGAGCCATTCAGTGAGCCAGAGATCTTTGAGTTCCCGGAGGGAATCGGTTCAGTTGAGTGCGTCAACGTTGAGCACGAAGAGGTAACCATGTTGCCTCGCCACCTAAATGCCAACAAGGTGACTTTCAAGTATGGTTTGGGCAGTGAATTCATCGGAGTTCTAAAGACCCTGCACAAGCTTGGCCTCGACGCCACCCGCCCAACCCGTGTTCGCTCTAACCAGGGCCCGGTTGATGTGTCTCCTCGCGACATGGTTGCCGCCGTGCTGCCAGACCCAGCCCACATCGGCCCAAAGATGACCGGTAAGACCTGTGCCGGTGTCTTGGTGACCGGTAAGGACAAGGATGGCAAAGATCGCGCCACCTACATTTATCACGTAGCCGATAACGCTCAGACGATGGCCGAGATTGAGGCGCAGTGCGTTGTTGCACAGACCGCCTTCAACCCGTTGATCGCCCTTGAGCTAATTGCGCGTGGCGAATGGAAGGGTGCCGGCGTCGTTGGCCCAGAGGTGTTTGACCCTCAGCCTTTCCTAGACCTAATGGCATCGTCTACCGGTTACAACCAACGCTGGGTGGCTCAAGAGCGCCTTCCGGCTAGCCCGCTTCGCCACCCATAATCGCAAGCGACTTCGCTTAGCTAAGCGCGGCGCGGCGACTCAGAAATCCTAGTTACTTGTTAAAGGGAAATCCCCCGGGCCGAAGCCCGGGGGATTTCTTTGTTGCTGAGTTATTACTTGACGCCGTACTTTGCACAAGCAGCTGCTACGTCTGCAGTACAGATGTCTGCAGCCTTAGCGTCGCCAGCTTCTACAACGGTGTGAACGTCTTCTGCCTTGATGCTGATTGGGTCAAGCGCTAGGAAAGGAACTCCGTCGTTTGACTTTGCCTGAGTTGGCTTGTTGCCCTTTAGAAGCTCAACTGCAAGGTCTGCAGCGGCCTTCGCCTCAACTGAGAATGGCTTGTAAACAGTTGACCACTGCTTGCCAAGAAGAACGTTCTGTAGACCTGCGGTCGAAGCGTCCTGTCCACCCATAACTGCGGTCATCTTGTTCTTGTCCAAGATCTGGATGATTGCAGCTGCGTTGTTGTCGTTTGGAGCTAGAACTGCGTCTACCTTGCCCTTTAGAGCAGTGAATGCCTGCTCGAACTCGGTACCAGCAGTTGGGCCATCCCAGGTGCCCTTCATGGTGAAGGCTGCCTTAGCGCCAGCTGCGTCTAGAACCTTTAGAGCGCCGTCTAGGAACATCTTGGCGTTACCGTCGGTTGGGTCACCAGAGCTGTAAACGATGCTTGCAGTCTTGATGTCCTTGCCTGCAGCGGCTAGACCGTCAACAACAGCCTGACCTTCAAGCTCGCCGACCTTGCCGTTGTCGAATGACACGTAGTAGTCTGCGCCAGCGATTGGGCGGTCGTAAGCAATTACAGGAACACCCTGCTTCTTTGCCTTCTCAGCTACGGTTACTGCCGCACCCTGGAAGTCAACGAGAAGCATTACACCACAGCCCTTTGCAAGCTGTGCGTCGGCGATGGTTGCATACTTAGCTGCATCCTTCTGAGCGTTCTGGATGTCGGTCTCGTAACCGGCAGCCTTTAGAACCTTGTCAAGAGCTGGGCGGTCGCCTGACTCCCAGCGGGTACCGCTGTCTGCGTCTGGCAAAATTACACAAGCTCGGGTGCTAGTTGCTGCACCGGTGCTGCAGCCAGCCAGCATCAATGCTGAAACTGCTGCAACAGCAGCGATTGAAATCAATGAAGTCTTCTTCATCTCATTCCCTTCCATGTTTTAGATTCTTTGAACCCAGAGGGATGTCTCTGAGTGTGCACGACGAATCGGGCTGCTCTTATGTTCGCCTAGGCAACAAAAGGTTTCAACTTGAAACCGCCATATTTCATAGAACGTTATCCATTCGTTGTCTAAGGAGATATTTAGGGCGCAATCGCCTGCATAGGGTTGGTCTAGATAGGTAGGTAACCATGACTTTTGACTACGACGTGGCCATCATCGGCTCGGGCTTTGGCGGCTCGGTGGCGGCACTGCGTTTGAGCCAAAAGGGTTACCGAGTTGTGGTCATTGAAGCCGGCGCGCGCTTCGAAGACAAAGACTTCGCAAAAAACTCGTTCGATTTGAAGCGATTCCTCTATTTTCCTCGGCTTGGCATGCTTGGCATTCAGCGCATTGACTTTCTAAAGAATGTCTTGGTGATGTCTGGGGCCGGCGTTGGCGGTGGCTCATTGGTTTATGCCAATACCCTTTATCGCCCACCTGCCGAGTTTTACAAGACAGGTTCTTGGGTTGGCCTCGAAGATTGGGAGGCCGTTCTGGCTCCGCACTACGCCGAGGCCGAGCGCATGCTGGGTGTCACTCAGAACCCGTTCTTTAGCCCAGCTGATCTCATGCTCAAGCGCTCGGCAGAGCGATTAGGTTTCGGCGATTCATTCCGCATGGCTCCTCTCGGTGTCACCTTTGCCAAGGACGGCGAACAGCCGGGCCAGGATGTCGGCGACCCCTACTTTGGCGGACAGGGCCCTAACCGCACCGCTTGCATAAATTGCGGTGAATGCATGACCGGATGCCGTCACGGTGCCAAAAACACCTTGGTTAAGAACTACCTCTATTTAGCCGAGAAGCCGGCCCCGGGTAAAACCGTCGCTGAGGTCTGGCCACTCACCAAGGTTTCCGAGATCCGCGACCTAGCCGACGGCGGTTTTGAGTTGCCTCTACAACGCGTTGCTCGCGGTGGACATCGCGGCACCATAAGAGCGGCACAGGTCATCGTTGCAGCTGGCGCCCTAGGCTCGGCCAAGTTACTTCAGCGTTCACGCGCCGCTGGGTTTTTGGCCGGAATGAGCGATAAATTGGGCGAACTTAGCCGAACCAACAGTGAAAGTCTTCTCGGAGTAGTCGCGCGCGGAAAAGAAAATGACTTCACTCAGGGTGCGGCAATTACGTCATCGGTGTTCCCTTCGGCTGACACGCACATCGAGCCGGTTCGTTACGGTCGAGGCAGTGGCTTCATGGGGTTGCTGCAGAGTGTGGTCGCTTCATCTAAGGATGGCAAGGCACCAAATCCGGGCAGATTGCTGGTGGCCACATTGAAGAACTTGCACCGCCTGCCGAGCTTCTACAACCTGCGCACCTGGCCAGAGCGAACCTTGATTTTGCTGGTCATGCAGGCGCGAGACAACTCGTTGACCACATTCCTAAAGCGGGGACTGTTTGGTTCGAAACTGACCTCGAAGCAGGGTTATGGCGAAGAGAACCCGAGTTGGGTGCCAAAGGCGCACGAGGTCGCGCGCGACATTGCCTCTGAAATAAACGGAACTCCGGGTGCAGTTGTCGGTGAGCCGTTCGGAATTCCGCTTACCGCTCACTTCCTTGGCGGGGCAGTCATCGCTGCCGATGCCAGTGGGGGAGTCGTCGACAGGCACCTGCGAGTGTTTGGGGTGCCCGGTATGCATATCTTGGATGGCTCAACCATTTCGGCAAACCCGGGGGTCAACCCCTCGCTAACCATTGCGGCTCAGGCCGAATGGGCTATGTCTAGATGGCCCTTGCGAGCCTAGCTTTAGCTTCGATTCCTAAGCCCCAATAGCAGCTGCCGATAATCAATAGGGCGCCTACCGCGCCAACCCAGTTGAGTTGTTCACCGCCGAAAAGCAGAGCAATAAAGACTGCCCAAACCGGCTCGGTGCCTTGCAGAAGCGCGATGCGAGACGCAGAGGTGCGGCGAATTCCCCACATCATGGCAAAGAAACCATAGACGGTGCAGAGCAGCACCAAGAAGGCAAGCAGCGCCCACTCTTTAGCGCCATAGCTGAATGCAGCTCGAACCGTTCCGGGTGCATCAACGATGAAGAAAATCACACCCGCGGTTAGGGTCTGAAAAATGGTCAGGTTAATGGTGGTGAGTTTGCGATCGGCCGTGAGGCTGCCCTGAACCACTTGATAAAAGGCACGAAGCACCGCGGCGCCGAACATCAGGGCGTCTCCCCAGTTGGGTGCCTGAAGACCGTTTCCGCTCACCAAGAAAGCAACCCCGACTACCGCGCCAACCGCTGCGACAAAGAAGTTCTTTGGCAACCAGAACTTGCGAACCCAACCTTCGAGAATTGGGGTGAAAATAATCGACAGGCTAATGATCAAACCCGCGTTTGTTGCCGAAGTTAGGTGAATGCCGTTGGTCTCGACGGTCATTACCGTGGCCAGACCAACACCAACAGCAGAACCTACCCAGATGTCGGCCTTGCTGAATTTCACTGGGCGAAATGCACGAATAAAACCCAGAATCACTGCGGCGGCGGTGAATCGCAAAGCCATCATGCCCCACAGGCTGCCGGCCTCGGTGAGTTGCTTGGCAGCCAAATAGCTGGCTCCCCAAACAAAGGCGGCGCCAATCAGAACTATGTCAACCTTGGCCGTGCGTGCGTAGTCGAGAAGTTTGCTCACTTCTTTACCAAGAATCTATTGAAACGCCCCTGAGCAACCGCTGCTCCAAGGATGATCACGATGGCACCGACCGGTTCGTGCCAGCTCACCTTTTCGTGAAGCACGAGCACGCCGATGATCACACCGACGATCGGGGTTACGTAGGTCACCGCGCTCGCGATTGGGCTACCCACCTGAGCCAGCAGGCCATAGTAAAGAACGTATGCAATACCGGTGCCCAATACGCCAAGGGCAAGCATGCCCGAGATTGACGCAGGGGTTGCCGAGCCAATCGTCAACGGGCCGGCAAGGTAAAAAGGAAGCAAGGTGATTGCTGAGGTAGATACCTGGCCGAAGACTGCGCTCTTTGGGTCAAGCTTGAGCGGTTCGATGAACTTGCGCACGAATGGGCTGCCAAAACCATAAAAGGTGACCGCCAAAATAAGCGCACCAACCGCTAGCGGGTCGTTATCGCCAAACCCTTGCCAGATGCCGAGAACTACAAAAACTCCCACTAGCCCAACGCCTAGCCCGAGCAATACCTGGGGCTTTGGCTTTTCGGCACGGAATGCAATCATGATGGCCAGCACGGTGAAAACCGGGGTACTCGCATTCATGATGCTGGCAAGGGCACTCGAAACGTGTTGCTCGGCGAACCCAAATAGCACTGCCGGGATGCCGCTCATCAAGAGACCACCGACCCACAGAAGGGTCCATTGCTTCATCGTCTTCGGAGCCGAAACCCGCTGAACGGCAAGGATGATTGCCAAAGTGGCCGCGCCGATCGCCGTGCGCCAAAATGCGATGCCGGTCGGCGGAAAAGTCTTCAGGGCCAGCATGATGAAGAAAAAAGAAGAGCCCCAGATGAGCCCGAGAACGATGTAGTTCGCAAGCCAGCTGGAGCTCTTCGTTGGGTTCATCCCAACAGTCTATTAGTGGGTCGAAGGTGCCTGTTCAACCTCTGAGCGGTCGCCTGACCAGAGGGTGTGGAAGGTGCCATCCATGTCTACGCGCTTGTAGGTGTGGGCACCGAAGAAGTCGCGCTGCCCCTGAACGAGAGCAGCTGACAAGCGAGGTGAACGCAAGCCGTCGTAGTAAGAAAGTGATGATGCGAACGCTGGAACCGGAATTCCGGCCAGTGAAGCGTTTGCCACAACCTGGCGCCATGAGACCACCGAGTTAGCAACTGCCTGCTTGAAGAACGGGTCAAAGATCAGTGACTGAAGTTCTGGGTTCTTGTCGTAAGCGTCTGCGATGCGGTTTAGGAACTGCGCACGGATGATGCAACCGCCGCGCCAGATCTTTGAAACTGCACCGAGGTTGATTTCCCAACCGTATTCCTTGGCGCCGGCACGGATGGCGTCGAAGCCCTGTGCGTAGGCAACCAGCTTTGAAGCGTAGAGTGCACGGCGAACGTCTTCAACGAAAGCTGCCTTGTCGGCGATGGTCCAGGCGATTGCATCGGCTGGAAGACCGTCAACGGCTGCGCGCTGCGCTGCCTGTGATGAAAGTGAACGAGCGAACACTGCCTCGGCGATGCCTGAAACCGGGGTGCCGAGGTTCAGAGCGGTCTGTACTGTCCAAACTCCGGTGCCCTTTGAGCCGGCCTGGTCAAGAATCACGTCAACTAGCGGCTTGCCGGTCTTGGCGTCTACCTGCTTTAGAACTTCAGCGGTGATTTCAATTAGGAATGACTCTAGGTCGCCCTTGTTCCATTCGTTGAAAATGTCTGCAATCTCGGCAGGTGAGTAGGCGCCGGCCTGGCGAAGAATGTCGTACGCCTCGGCGATTAGCTGCATATCTGCATACTCAATGCCGTTGTGGATCATCTTGACGAAGTGGCCTGCACCATCGGTGCCAACATGTGTAACGCAAGGCTCACCTTCGGCGATAGCGGCGATTGAAGCAAGGATTGGGCCGAGGGTCTTATAAGCCTCTGCTGAACCACCAGGCATGATCGAAGGGCCCTTTAGCGCGCCTTCTTCACCGCCAGAGATTCCGGCGCCAACGAAGTTGATGCCCTTTGCTGAGACATCCTTCTCGCGACGGATGGTGTCGGTGAAAAGAGCGTTTCCGCCATCAACGATGATGTCGCCTGGCTCGAAGCGCTCGGCTAGCTGTGAAATAACGGCGTCGGTGCCCTTGCCGGCCTGAACCATGATGATTGCGGTGCGTGGCTTGGCCAGCGAAGCAACGAACTCGTCAATGGTTGCGCTAGCGATGAAGCCTGCCTCTGGGTGCTCGGCCATTAGTAGGTCGGTGCGCTCTACTGAGCGGTTGTAGATGGCTACGGTGTTGCCCTCGCGGCTGGCAAGGTTGCGAGCCAAGTTAGAACCCATTACTGCGAGTCCGACGACTCCGATGTTTGCTGATGCGGTCATGATTTTCCTAAACCTCTTTATGGAGTGGGTAAGTGGATAAGTGTGACGAGTTGGCCTAAATAGATAAAGCTGGCTCTGTTCGCTCGTCATTGCGCGGACTTATAAATAACAATATCGCAATTTCTCTTTGCCCGCGTGGCAAAACGGCCTGACTCACTTGGTCGAGGCGGCTTTTGCCTTCTCGACATATCGAGTCACGTGCGGTGCGTGCGTAATTACATGCGCCACGGATGCCGCCTGCCCGCAGGCTCGAGCGGCAAATCGGGCTGCCTCATTCGAAACATCCCGCGCTGCTTCGTGCGCATCGAAGGCAGCTTGGCGAACCTCGGTGACGCTCGCATTCCCCTTCATCCAAGCGGTCAAGATTTCGAGAGCAAAGCGTGGGCGGTGGTCGTGGGGTTCCATTCGCTCAAAAATCGGCAGAACCGCCAATGCCTCGTCACGAGCCTTCTCGGCGGCAATGAGGTGGTCGGTATCGGTGAATGACATAAATGCCCTGTTGGTTCTGAGCGGCTAGCTAGGCTGCGAGCCCTGGGAAGGCCGATGAAACCGCCGAGATGACGGTCGAGATGCCGATGGCCAAGAGCAGCAGACCAAAGATTCGAGTGACAACCATCAGGCCGTTTTCGCCCAACAGGTGCTCTACCGGCTCGGCGGCAAGAAGCAATATTCCGGTTAGTGCCGAAAGGGCGAGAATGATGAGTAGGTTCGAAATCTGAACTATTCCGGCGGCGCTGTTGCCGAGGGCAATCACTGTCGCGATGGCTCCAGGGCCGGCCATCATCGGAATAGCCAAGGGTACAACCGCTGCGCCCGCTGGTGCAGCCTTTACTTCGCGAGGCTTCTTGCCCATCACCATCGACCAGCCGTAGGCGCAGATAACGAATGCACCGGCGATTCGAAACGAGTTCATGTCGATGCTCAACGAGCGCAGGATGATGTCGCCGAGAAAGTAAGCGATGATCAGGGTGAGCCCGGCAACCCCAGCAGTTTTGATGGCGGTTACCCGACGCTGGCCCTTGGTCATCTCGCTGGTTAGGTTCAAGAACACGGGCAATGATGTGATGGGGCTAACGATCGCGAATAGGGCAATCAGGGTCGTTACGTCGCTGCTGAACTTCATGCATTCAGTCTAGGGTTGTGGAATCTCGGGAATGACTTTGGCCCTCGTTGGTTAAGATTGAAGTGTGGGGAAACCCGCTTTCGCAGCATTGCTCTACAAAGGCGTTTGAGCAGTCTTTCTCAAAGGTCAAAATGGCAAATCTGCTTTATAAACTCGGTCAACTTTCAGCTCGTCGCGCTTGGTTGGTAATAGTCGCCTGGATTCTCATCCTTGGCTCAACCGTTGGGCTCATGCTTGGGTTCGCCGGCAAGCTTTCGACCACCATGTCGCTGCCTGGAACCCCATCACAGTTGGTCATTGACGACCTACAAAAGTCTTTCCCGTTGGCAACCAACGGTTCTGGTCAGGTTGTTTTTCACAAGACCGACGGCATTGCTTTCACTACAACCGAGAAGGCTGCCATTGACGAGCTTTTGGCCAAGGTCAAGGCCGAGCCAACCATCAGCGATGCTCTGAACCCATTCACCACCGAGGCAACCCTAGATAAGAGCCGCGCAGATTTGGCCGACGGTCAAGCCAAGCTTGATTCGGCTCCGGCTGATCTGAAGGCGGCTCAAGACAAACTCGATGCTGGCAAGGCAAAGCTCGTTGACAGCCAAAAGCAGCTAGACGCCGGCAAGCTCAAGATAGCCGCAGCCGAGAAAGATCTAGCTGGCAAGCTCGCCCAGGTAAACGCGGCAATCGCACAGATGAAGGCTGGCGGTGCTCCGCAAGCTCAGATTGATGCACTGGTTGCCAACCAGACGCAGATTCTTGCCGGTCAAGCTGAAATCTCGAAGCAAAAAGCATCGCTGGTTGCCGGGCAAGCAAAAATCGATGCCGGAATGCTCGCAATCGTAGATGGCCAGAAGAAGATCGATGACGGCACCGCTGCAATTGCAACCAACACGGCCAAATTGGCTTCGTCAACCAAAATCCTGGCGGCGATGAAGAATTTCCACACCGTTTCAACCGATGGCCAAACTGCCACCGTCTCGGTTCAGTTCAACAAGCCGGCTGGTGAGCTCAGTAGCGAATCTATTGCCGCAGTAGCCGCAATTTTTGAAGAAGCCAAGATCGCTAATGTTCAGATTGAACTTAGCCAATCGCTAACCAAGACGCTGCCTTCAATCGGTGGCCCGGCCGAAGTCATCGGTCTGCTCAGTGCTGCCGTCGTGCTCTTTGTTATGCTCGGCACTCTCGTAGCCGCCGGCCTTCCGGTTCTCGGCGCACTCATTGGAGTTGCAGTTTCTGCAACCGGTGCGCTGGCACTTTCATCGTTGGTTGAAATGAACTCGACCACACCGATGCTCGGCGTAATGCTCGGCCTCGCGGTTGGCATCGACTATTCACTATTCATTCTGAATCGCCACCGCCGACAGCTCAAAGCGGGCGTCGAAATGCGCGAGTCAATCGGATTGGCCAATGGCACCTCGGGTAACGCCGTGGTTTTCGCCGGTTTGACCGTAATCATTGCACTGGTTGCACTGAACGTCACCGGTGTCGGGTTCCTCGGATTGATGGGAACCGTCGGCGCGCTCTCAATCGTGATTGCCGTGATGGTTGCCATTACTTTCACCCCGGCGATGATGTCGCTGGTTGGTATCAAGGTACTTTCGAAGAAGGAACGTGCCGGAATCGGCAACGAAGAAAGTAAGCACGACGCGGTAGAGCCAAAGAACGCCGACCTCCCGGTGCTATCAACCCGCAAGCCTTGGCTGTCAATTCTTATCGTCGCAATCGTGATGGGCATCGCCGCCCAGCCGCTCGGTGCCCTGCGTCTCGGTTTGCCCGATGGCTCTTCTGAACCGGTAACTTCAACTCAATACAAGTCGTTCAAGTTGACCGAGGCTGCATTTGGCGCCGGCGTGAACGGCCCGCTCGTTACCGTGGCAACCACCGACAAGCCGGTCTCGGGCCAGGTTGCGGCCGATCTGCAGGCAAATATCGCTACCGACCTCATGAAGTTGAAGAGCGTGGTGAGCGTCGTGCCGGCGGCAATCTCGGATGACAAGACCAAGTTGCTTTTCCAGATCATCCCGACTGATGGCCCGGCCAGTGAGTCAACCGAAAAACTTGTCTTCGCTGTTCGTGGAATCGCCGATCAGCTGAAGAGCAAGTATGGGGTTGACCTTGGCGTCACCGGTGCCGCTGCTGCCCAAATTGATATTTCTAAGAAGCTTGCCGATGCGTTGCCGCTTTACCTTGGCGCTGTGCTTTTGCTTTCGATGTTTGTGCTCATCTTGGTGTTCCGATCGCTACTTTTGCCGTTGATCGCCAGCGCCGGGTTCTTGCTGACCGTGATGGCAACCCTCGGTTCTACCGTCGCGGTGTTCCAGTGGGGTTGGTTGGGCGCTGTGTTCGGCATTCACGACCCGGGGCCAATCATGAGCTTCGTGCCAACTCTGATTATCGGTGTGGTCTTTGGGCTCGCAATGGACTACCAGCTGTTTCTTGGTTCTGGCATGCGTGAGGCCTACGTTCACGGCAAGTCGGCCAAGGATGCGGTCAACTTCGGCATGCACCTAAGTAGCCGGGTGGTGATTGCCGCGGCAATCATCATGATTACCGTTTTCGGTGGCTTTGCATTCTCAGACTCGACCACGATTCGCCCAATTGGTTTTGGTCTGGCCGTTGGTGTGCTGTTCGATGCCTTCCTCGTGCGTTTGGTGCTCATCCCGGCGATTATGGCTTTGATTGGCAAGTCGGCCTGGTGGATTCCTAAGTGGGTAGACCGCATTCTGCCTGACGTTGACGTCGAGGGTGCTGCCCTTGAACGTGAACACCTCCACTAGAACCTGCTAGGTCGCTCGCGAGCGTAACTTCGCGTCTTTTTTATTCGTCTCAATTTTCAAACCTCTAAATTTGATTCCAGAAAGGTTTCACATGTCATCAATTTTCAAGTTTTCAGCCGCAGCGCTCACCGCTGCATCACTTCTTCTAGTAGCCGGTTGTGCATCGACCACTGAGGCAGCCAAGCCGACCTCAACCGCCACTGCAATCGCAGTCGACGCTGCCGCGGTGGCCTTGTTGCCGGCAACCTACAAAACCAACGGCCTGAACGCCGGCTCTGAAATTCCTTACGCGCCGATGGAGTTTTATGATGACAACAACCAGCCGGTCGGCTTTGAGATCGACTTGATTAGTGCTGTTGCCGCAAAACTCGGCACCAAGGTGACCTTCGAAAAGCAGGCGTTCGACAGCCTTATCCCATCGCTACAAGCGGCAAAGCACGACCTAGCCGTATCTTCAATGAGCGACACCGTCGACCGCCAGAAGGCCCTTGACTTCGTCGACTACTTCCAAGGTGGCGCCAGCCTCATCGTGGCAAAGGGCAACCCGGCCAAGGTGACCGGTCTCGATGGCCTATGTGGTCAGACCGTAACCACCGAGTCGGCTAGCTGGGAAGTTGACATCCTGGCTGCTTCAAACAAGGCCTGTCTTGCTGCTGGCAAGAAGGAGCTAAAGACCCTGGCCTTGCCAAGTGATGTTGAGGCTCAAAACGCCGTTCGCGCTGGCAACGCGGTTGCTTACCTAAGTGACTCGCAGGCCGCCGCATACACCGCTAAGGTCGCCGGTTCAGGTAAGTACTTCGAGCTAATCGTTGACCCTAAGTTTCCGAATGGCTACGAGAGCGGTCTTATTGGTGTTGGCATCTTGAAGGCAAACTCTGGTCTAACCGCGGCCGTAAAGGCAGCGCTTGACTCGCTGGTTGCCGACGGAACCTACACCTCGCTTTTGAACAAGTGGAACCTGGCCTCGTTCGCCGTGCCAGCAATCACCGTCAACGGCACCAAGTAATTCACCGTGTCTGTGCGCCTAATCGATGGTGGTCTTTCGACCGAGCTTGAGCGATTGGGTGCGCAGATCAAGGGTGAGCTTTGGACTGGGCGGGCGCTTCTAGAAGACCCGAGCAAGGTTGCCGAGGCACACCGAGCTTTCGCGCTCGCCGGAGCCGAGGTAGTTATTTCGTCTAGTTATCAGCTATCGCGCCAGGGCTTTGAAGAAATTGGCCTGACCGCCGCTGATGCCGACGAGGCTTTGCGTCAAAGCATTCGAGTAGCCCGTGAGGCAGTTGTCGGCACCGACGCAAAGGTTGCGGCATCGGTTGGCCCGTATGGTGCGGTGCTGCACGATGGTTCGGAATATCGCGGCGACTACACCGTGACTCAGGCTGATCTTGAGAGGTTTCATGCAGAGCGGTTGGCAATTTTGCTCGAGGAAAAACCTGATTACCTCGCCATTGAGACCATTCCGAATGTCTTAGAGGCCAAAGCGCTAGCAAACGTTTTAGCGAGCGTGACGGTTCCATTCTGGTTCTCGTTCACGGCTGCCTCAACCGAACTTCTCTGGTCGGGCGAGCGAGTTGAAGATGCGGTTGCCACAATCGCATCCTTGCCGAATTTGGTGGCGGTTGGTTTCAACTGCGTTGCACCGGAATTGGTGTCTGGCCTAGCTCGACGCATTAGCCCACTAATCACTGCAGAAATTATTGCCTATCCAAACCGAGGCGGAACCTGGGATTCGGCAAAGGGAGTTTGGCTCGGCAACGAACCGCGTGAATTGGCGAGCTGGCTCAGCGAGTGGCAAGACGCCGGCGTATCCTGGGTCGGTGGTTGCTGTTCAACCAACTCGCACGACATCGCATCGCTAAAGGTTTCCCTAGGTTATTAGTCAGGTCGTCGACTGCAATTCATAAACTAAGTTGAATGACACCTCGACGCCTGTTTCGCCGCTTTGCTTTTGCTGAGGCGGTTACCTGGACCCTGCTTATTGGCGGGCTTATTATCAAAGCCTCTGTTGGGGCACCACAACTTGCTCTAAGCCTGGTCGGTGGCATTCACGGTGCGGTGTTCTTGACTTATGCGGTTACCGCTTCAATCACCGGAGTAAACCAGCGGTGGGGCATCGTGCGTACAGTTTTGGCAGTTGCGCTGGCGATAGTGCCATACGCCACCATTCCGTTCGAAATTTATGTCGAGAGAACAGGTCGCCTCAAAGGTGATTGGCGTAGAGAGCATTCGGGTGACACGCGTGACGACCACTGGTTTGATCGCCTTTACCGCTGGTTCATTGTTCGCCCGGCCTTGCTCGCCGGTGCAATGTTGTTGGTGGTCACGGCTATCTTTGCCGCGCTACTGATTATTGGTCCGCCGGGTGGCTGGCCCAAGCAATAATTGATGAATGCCTGACCTGCTGATAACTTACCCGGAAGATCTTCCGGTAAGTCAGCGCAGGGATGAGATTCTCGAGGCAATTCGAAACCATCAAGTTGTTGTCATCGCCGGCGCAACCGGTTCGGGTAAAACCACACAGTTGCCAAAAATGTGCCTCGAACTCGGCCGTACCAGCATCGCCCACACCCAACCTCGCCGAATCGCAGCGCGTGCGGTGGCCGAGCGCATCAGTGAAGAACTCAAGGTCGAACTCGGTGGTCTAGTTGGTTATCAGGTTCGCTTCACCGACAAGGTGAGTGCCGAAACCAAGGTCAAGGTGATGACCGACGGAATCTTGCTCAACGCTATGCAACGCCATCGCAACCTCGAGCAGTACGACACCATCATCATCGACGAAGCTCACGAGCGCAGCCTCAACATCGACTTTCTGCTCGGTTACCTAAAGCAGCTGCTGCCCAAGCGCCCAGACCTCAAGGTGATAGTTACCTCGGCAACTATTGACCCAGAGTCTTTTAGCAAGCACTTCAACGACGCCCCGATCATCGAGGTTTCTGGCCGTACCTTCCCAATCGAGGTTCGCTACCGCCCAACCGCGCGCGAAGCCCACGATGACACCGACCCGGATGAAGAAACCACGGCCTCCGACTACATCGACGGAATCATCAAGGCGTTGAAAGAGCTCGAGGGTGAGGCCGAGGGCGACACCCTGGTCTTCCTGTCTGGCGAATCTGAAATTCGCGATGCCCAAGATGCAATTGCCGGCAGCATCACCGGTGGCGCACTGGCCAAGGGCACCGAGGTCTTGCCGCTTTACGGTCGCCTGAGTGCCGCCGAGCAACACCTCGTGTTTCAGCCGAGCAAGGTGGTTGGCCTTCGCCGCCGAATTATCCTGGCAACAAATGTTGCCGAGACTAGCCTGACGATTCCGAACATCAAGTATGTGATTGATGCCGGAACCGCACGAATCTCTCGATACAGCCCGAAAGCTAAGGTTCAGCGCCTGCCGATCGAAGCCATCTCGCAGGCCAGCGCCAACCAACGTGCCGGTAGAACTGGTCGAACCAGCCCGGGTGTGGTCATTCGCCTTTATGCCGAGGACGATTACGAGTCACGCCCGGAGTTCACCGACCCCGAGATCCTCCGCACTAACCTCGCCTCGGTCATTCTGCAGGCGGCAAACCTTGGACTGGGAGACATAACGCAGTTCCCGTTCATTCAGCCGCCCGACCAACGCGGCGTCAAGGATGGCCTTGGTCTTCTTGCCGAGCTTGGCGCAGTGGAGGACGCCAAGGGCAAGACTGTTCGGCTAACGCCAATGGGTAAGAACATTGCCCGCCTGCCGATTGAACCTCGGTTTGCCCGAATGTTGCTCGAGGCCAAGACTCAAGACCTCGTGCGTGAGGTGCTGATTATTGTGGCAGGCCTCACCATCCAAGACCCGCGCGAGCGACCGCTCGCCAAACGCCCGCAAGCCGACCAGATGCACCTGCGCTTCGCCGACCCAACCAGCGACTTCTTGAGCCTGCTAAACCTCTGGAACTACATCGAAGAGCAACAGCAGAAGTTGTCATCCTCGGCGTTTAGAAGGCTTTGTAAGAGCGAGTATCTCAACTATCTTCGCGTGCGCGAATGGCAAGACTTGATTCGCCAGTTGCGTTCGGTGGCCAAGCCACTGGGCATTGTGCCGGGAAACCCAAAGATTGACCCGGATGGCATCCACAAGTGCCTGCTAGCCGGAATGCTCAGCCAAATCGGCCTCCGCCAGCTGAGCGAGAAAAAGGGAGCCGACCTCGCCAAGAGTGGCAAGTCGGGCGCAAACAAAGGCCCTGGTGAATATCTTGGTTCAAACGGCAAGAAGTTCGTAATCTTCCCGGGCTCAACAATGGCCAAGAAGCCCACTGCTGCAATCATGACCGCAGAACTGGTCGAAACCAGCCGCCTTTTCGCCAGGATGAACGCAGCAATCGACCCGGCTTGGGCCGAGGCGCTCGCCGGAGACCTGTGCAAGCGCAGTTTTAGCGAACCGCATTGGGAGAAGACTCAGGGGTCGGTAGTTGCCTATGAACGCGTGATGCTGTTTGGCGTGCCAATCGTGGTCTCGCGTCGCATGCAGTATTCGCGAATCGATGCCGAACTTTGTCGTGAATTATTCGTTCGCCACGCATTGGTGCAGGGCGAGTGGGATTCCAAGCAGCAGTTCGATCGAGCCAACCGCTCTTTGATGAAGCAGCTCGAGGCCGAAGCAGATCGCGCCCGTAAACCACAGCACTCGCCGGATGAAGACGATGCCTACCGTTTCTACATCTCAAGAATTCCTGCTGAGGTCTTTTCAACCCGCACCTTTGAGGGCTGGTGGCGTAAGGCAAAGAACGATACGCCAAACCTGCTGACCATGACTCGTGAAGACTTGTTGGGAGAGCAGATTGCCGCCCCGGATGAACACGATCACCCAACCGAGTGGGCCTACAACGGGCAGAACCTCAAGCTCCGCTATCGCTTCGATCCATCAGCCACGGATGACGGTGTCTCGGTTGACGTTCCGCTTCCGATTCTGGCTAGTTTGAACTCTGACCCCTTTGATTGGCTCGTGCCTGGCATGCGCCTCGAACTAATCACCGAACTGATTCGAAGCCTGCCGAAGGCAATTCGAAAGAATGTGGTGCCGGCAGCAGACTGGGCATCGAAAGCGCTCGCGCAGTTGCCGGTTGAACCAAACGGCAACCTGCTGGTCGTTCTCGCCAAGACACTCCAGCAGCTCAGTGGCACGAAGATTACTGCCGAAGACTTCGATTTCGCTCGACTCCCGAATTCGCTGCGCATGACCTATCGACCACTCGATGCCGGCGGTCGCCCGCTCGGCCTAGGTGTCGACCTCGCTGCGTTGCAAGCCAAGCTTTCAGAGTCGGGTCGCGGGGCTGTCGCCAAGGTGGTTGAGAAAGTTCATTCGCCAATTGAGCGAGATGGTTTGACCTCGTGGGATTTCGACAAGCTCGAGCAGAGCGTCGAAAGCAAGCACGGCGGCAATCTGGTTCGCGCGTTCCCAGCGTTGGTGGCTCAGGCCAGCGGTGCGACCGCCCAAGCCAACGGATCGGTCGACATCCGGTTGTTCTCCACCGAATCTGAACAGGTTCGCCATCATCGACGCGGTGTGGTTGCCCTGGTTAAGAACGCGATCGCTTCACCGGCCAAGTATGTCGAGTCACATCTCTCGCAGAATGAGAAACTCGCCATCGCTGGGTTACCTTACTCCAGTTTTGGTGCCTTCGTCGATGACGTGATCGCGGCCGTTGCCGATGAAGAACTACAAAAAGTAGAGGCCGATGGCTTGATCTTCACTCGAGTCGAGTTTGAAAAGGTGCGTGATGCCGTTTCGGCCAAGATCGTCGAATCGACCTTCGAAATCGCTGCCTTGGTTACGAAGATTGCCGGTGCCGCCCGCGATGCCAACAAAGCGATTGCATCGGTCAACGGTTTCGATTTTCTATCCGTCCTTTCGGCCGAAAAACAGCACATCGCCGACCTGTTGGAGTCAAATTTTGTCAGCGCGGTTGGGGTAGAGCGTTTGCCGCGCATCCTGGTTTATTTGCAAGCGATCAAGCAGCGCATCGAGAAGATGGTGGAGAACCCGAACCGCGATCGGGTGGCCTCGCTCGAGCTAGATCAGGCGATTGGGCTTTATGTATTCGCCGGCGGCAAGTTCCCGCTGGCCGCGGACTCTCCGGCAAAATTGGTTGGTGCTCGGTGGTTGCTCGAAGAGCTTAGAGTGAGTCTGTTCGCACAATCGCTCGGCACCGCCGAGACGGTTTCGGTGCAGAGAATCAAGAAAGCCCTATGAGCATCAAAAAACGCCAAACCGCCACGCTTTCGCTGATCGCATCTCTGGGCCCATTCCAGTTCGACACCTACCTACCAGCTCTGCCAGCGTTGATGCTCTTCATGCACACCACCGACACCATGGTTCAGCTGACCATCACCGCGAGCCTCCTCGGTATGGCATCTGGACAACTTTTCGTTGGTCCGCTGATTGATGCCCTCGGTCGTCGCCGCCCGCTGATTGTCGCGCTTTCTGTGTTCATCCTGGCTTCAATCGCCTGTTTGATGGCGACCGACGTCACTTGGATGATCATCGCCCGCTTCGTTCTTGGATTCTCGGCAGCCGGCGGTTTTGTGATCAACAATGCCTTCATTCGCGACATCGCCACCGGTCAAAATGCGTCACGTCTTTATTCAACTCAGGCTGCAATCTCGGCGCTTGCGCCAGTTATTGCGCCACTTGTCGGTGGCCAACTATTGCTTCTCGGTGACTGGCACGTGGTCTTCGTTTTCCTGACCTTCATGGGAGCTGCAGTCTTGGCGATGGCCCTGTGGTTGATGCCAGAAACCTTGGCTGTCGAAAAGCGTGCCAAGTTGAGCTTCTCTGAAACCTTTGCTTCATGGGGTGGCATACTTCGCGACCGCCGCTTCGTGGCATTAGCGGTAACCGGTGGGTTGTTGTTCGGTCAGGTTTGTGTCTTTATCTCGGGAGCCCCGTTTGCGCTTGAGGGTGGATTCAACCTGACCCCGACCGAATACACCTTCGCCTTCGCTGCGGTCACCATCGTGATGTTCTCGGCCAACGCGCTGAACCGCTTCCTGCTTAAAAAGGTCGCAAGCATCCATCTGTTGCGATACGGCCTATGCCAGGCGATTTTTGCTGCACTCTATATGACCACGTTGAACTTCCTTGGAATTCACACCCTGCCACTGACCATCGTCGGCTTCGCGTTGGCTATCTCGGCGATGGGCTTCATCATGGCAAACGTGATGGGTCTGGCAATGCGCGACCACGGTGCTCGCGCCGGAACTGCTGCCGGACTAATGGGCTTCACGAACTCAATCGGTGGCGCAATCGCTGCCCCGCTGACCAGCCTTATTTTCGGCTTGGATGTAGTCGGCGTGACCCTGTTCATGTCTATCCTGCTCGTGGCAGCAGCAATCCTTGGTTTGATCGGAACTCGAAACGAGAAAGCCATAATTGGCTAATGACTTCAAACTCAGCCACTGTCGCAGCTTTGACTCCGCACCCGCTCGATTTCGTCGAGGTTGCCGTTCTCGAACGAGCCGGGTTGGTTGAGTCGCGTCACCGCGGAATTGCGGCGTTGGTCGGCCCTGACGGCAAAGTCATCGATCACCTTGGTGTCGCCAAGCGGCTGATTTATCCGCGCAGCTCAGTAAAGCCTTTGCAGGTTGTTGCGATGCGTCGCGCCGGACTCGATCTCGTTGGCGAAGAGTTGGCCATCTGCGCCGGGAGCCACCATGGCACCGGCCGCCACATTGGCTTAGTGGACGGGATTCTCGCCGGAATCGGCCTAGATGAGTCTGCCCTCCAGTGTCCACCAGCGTGGCCAGCTAACCCTTCGGCGCGTGCCGAGGCATCGGGTGAGTCCAAGGCTGCGTTCAACTGTTCGGGCAAGCATGCTGGCTTCATCGCTGCTTCCAAGGCGGCCGGCTGGGATGTTGGCACATACCTTGACGCTAACCACCCGCTTCAGAAGCTGGTCGAGGAGGTTCTCGTCGAATTCTCGGGTGAACCGATTCTGCATTCAACTGTCGATGGTTGCGGTGCTCCACTGCACACCATAACCGTCGAAGGTCTTGCCCGTGCCATGGGCAAGTTTGCCGCAACCGAACCCGAAATCGTGAACGCCATGTTGGCAAACCCTTGGGCGGTGGGTGACGCCAAGTCGCCAGACGCCATCATCATGCAGCACGGAATGGTTGCCAAGCTTGGTGCCGAGGGTGTCTTTGTAATTGGTCTCAAGTCGGGTCACGGCGTTGCCGTGAAGATTGCCGATGGTTCGCTTCGTGCCGCGCCACTGGTCGCGTTGCGCTTGCTAAACCGTAACGGTCTGCTCGATGACGCCACCTATGCGTCGCTTCACGCTGAACTAACCGTCAAATCCATGGGTGGCGACCAGTCGCTGGGCGAGCTGCGCGCTCTTTAGCTATTTGCGCGTTTGATTAGCGCGGTTATGTGAGCTTCGACCTGGTCGTTCCAGCCGATCACCGCAAAAGAGGTTGCCCACATCAGGTCTTCATCTAGGTTGGCAGCGTCTTGGAAGCCGAGGGTTGAGTAGCGCGACTTGAACTTGCCGGCATCCTGGAAGAAGAGCACAGTCTTACCGTTTGCATCGCAGTAAGCCTGCATTCCATACCAAGTCTTGCTCTGCAGTTGAGGTGCAACTTTTTTAGTCAAGGCGTGAACTTTTTCGGCTATGGCGCGATCAGCCGGAGCCATGGATGCGATTTTGTCGAGCAATTCTTGCTCGAACTGCTCGGGAGTCATTTTCTTGCGAGCCTTTGCGCGCTCGGCCATGGTCTCTTTTAGCGCTTGCTTCTCGCCGTCGGTCATCGCCATGATTGCTCCTAAACTGGGTCGTTGTTCAATAGCGTAATCTGCTTCTTATGAGTGATTTGAACGAAGTTGGCACAAAAGACGGTTGGCGCTGCTGGTTGTGTGATGCAGCAGTAGACCCTGATGCCTCAACCAATTCAGACCTAGGCCCGAGCATCGACAACTATGCCGCCGCCAAGGCCAAGAAGGGCGCCGCAACTACCGAACGCCTCGCTCACCGCGCTTGCAACACCATGAAGGGCAAGATTGCCCCGGTGGTGCCTTGGTCGACCGACTTGTTCGTAGTGGACCCGGCCCCAATCTTCGAATCGGTTGAACGTCTTAGCCGAAAGGGCGGTCGCGAAATCGTTGCCCGTTGCCCATCCCAGGCCGACGCCGATCAGGCTGCCGAATGGTTGCTCGACCGCCTATCGCGCTTTGCACCCGACATGGATTTTGAAACCCAAATCACCCCGGGTGGCGGGCAGTTTATGCTCGCACTTCGCGCCTAAACGCCAAGCAAGCAGAGTGCTTTTAGTACTCGCCCTTAACCACGAAGAAGGTACCGCGAATCTCGCCGGCTAATTTCGACTTCTGGCGCGCAAACTTGAACTTAGACGCTAGCTCCTCGGGCATATCCATGCCCATTGACAGCTTGAAACCGACAGCGCGCTTTCCGCCCGGTTCTAGGTCATACAAGACGTTGACCGATAGGCCACTCTCATAAAAGACATAGGTCCAGCGAACTGTATCGATTAGCATTTCGGTGGCTTCGAGAGGCTTGGACGCGATCACAATGTCACGCTCGAGAAGCACCTTGGCGACGTAGTCAACCAGCGCCTTTGCCTTGGCGGCCGGTTCGGTGGCAAAAACGATGTCGTATTTGTTCTTGAAGTAGCGAGCCTCATTGGCGCGCAGCCCAGCGAGCGCATCGGCAACCGGCGAGGTCTCGAGACCCGCGGTAGATACGTTTACAAAATCAACTGGTGTTGCCATGGAATGCTCCTCAAAATCGGGTTACCCCCGAGGTAACTCTAGTCCTGTGAGGTCTGAACGAGTACCCGAACGCCCCAGGCGCCGAGCTCGAAGCTTGTACCGGCGGCAAGGTACTCCCCGGCTTCGACATCCAGGTATGAAGTTGGCAAGGTGATTTGTGCTGAGATTTCACTCCAGTTGAATACGAAGCAAACCTGACGACCATCGCCGGTCGTGGCTCGGTTGACCACGATCGATTCACTGTGGCTGGTTGGGGCAATAATTGGCGCGACGGACGTAGCCAGGCGCTTGCCCAGCCACGTGGACAGCTGCTGATCTGGATAGGTTGCCAGGAACGAGATCGAACCCAGGCCCACCACGCGGGTAGTCATGGCGGCAAATTCGCCAAAGAAGGGGTGGTCGAGGCGAAGGGCAACGTCAGAGGCGTTTGCAGTTTCGAGTTCGTCGAACCAAGCCCAGCCTGATCCAACAACTTCACCGTCGACTGTCACGGCTGGCTGCACTTTGGCCAGCATGCTGTATTCGCTGTAGCTAACGCCGGCCGCTTCGCCAAGAATTGCCGGAGCAACCTCGGTGCGAATCACTGCGTCTGGCTTGGCGTATCCGGTGCGAGGGCCAACCAGCAAAGTTCCGCCGGCCTCGGCATACTGGCGAGCAAACTCGAGAGTTTCATCCGAGCAGACATAGAGGCTGTGCAGAATCAAGATCGGATGCTTGGCAGCGAACTCGGCAGGGGAGTCAGTGATTTGGTTGTCGCCAATCAGGCGCACGCCCAACCCGGCGTTGTAGGCGATTTCATACATCGACTGCAGGGTCTTTTGATAAGCAGCCGGGTCAGCGTGCCCGCTGCTCTGACGAATCGGCCCTTGATACTCGAATAGCCACTTGCTGGCCGTGTTGATGACAATGGCAACCTCGGCGGCCGGAGTTAGCTTGCCGAGGGCTGAGATCGCATCGAGCGTCTTGGCGGTTTCTTGAAAGCTGCGATAGGTGCGGCCCGGCTTCAGGCTGTGCGGCAAGATTCCGCCCCAGTGATTTTCGATGCCGAACGGCAGAGTGTGCCAGTGCCAGTACTCGATCATCTCGGCTCCCCGAGAGACCATCGCCAACGCAGCCTGCTTGAACTGGCCTGGCCAGTGTGGAAAAGCGCTCGTCATCGAACCCTGTTGAATAGCCCAGCCATTGGTTTCGGTCACCAAGAAGTTTTCTTGGCGGATGCTCCACGCGGTATCGCAAGTTAGGTTCAAGGCGCTTGCGCCGGTGAGTGGCACCCAAAGTGGAGCTGGGTTCAGCTCCCCAGCTGCTGGTTCCAAGCGCGGGTGTTTGAGGCCATCCTGAGATGCGTAATAGATGTTCGCGGAGGTGACATCGAGCACCGAACCGATGGTCTGGTTGTCCATCCCCGGGCGATCGAGGGCAACGCAGGTCGTGATGAATTGGTCATCCTTGATGATGCTGCGAACTAGGGTGCGCTGCCAGTCCAGAAAATCGTTGGTGATTTCGGCTTGGTGCTGACGCCAGGCGAGTAGGTAGCTTGGGTTAGTGTTCCCGTCTGGCACCCAGAGGTCATCTAAATCGCTCAGCGCGTGCGACCAATAGGTGAGCCCCCAAGCCGCATTTAGTGCCTCCACGGTCTGGTAGCGCGCCTTTAGTTTGGCCTTGAAGGACTCGAATACGCCCGCGTTGTGCAGAATCTCGGCACCTGGCTCATTGTCCACCTGCCAGCCAATCACGGATGGGTGGTTGCGGTAGCGCCCAACGATCTTGGTGATGATGATTTCGCAAAGTTCGCGAAACTTCGGGTTCGAATAGTCGACATTCTGGCGATGCCCGAATGGCACCTTGGTGCCGGTTGCGCGCTCGGCAATTACGTCGGGATAGTTCTGGAAGATCCAACGAGGAACCGCGTAGGTGGGGGTGCCGATGATGACCGAGATTCCGTTAGCCGCAGCCGCATCAAGCACTGGCTCAAGCCAGTCGAGGTCGAAGGTGGTTTCGGTTGGTTGCCACTTCTGCCACACCGATTCTCCAACTCTGATGACGCTTACGCCGGCCTCAACCATCAGGCGAAAGTCTTCTGCGGTTCTCTCGGTCTGGTGATACTCGTTGTAATAGGCGACCCCATAGAGGATTCGATCCCGGTTGAAACCTGCCATGTGTGCCAAGCCTGCCTAGCTCTGTTGCCTTGAGAACTCGGATGCCCGACGCACCTGATCAGCCGACAGTGCTACCCCGGTGTACGCGGCAAACTGCAGAGCGGCCTGAAGCGCGATTACCTCGGCGCCGGTAATCACCGGTTTGCCTGCTGCGAGTGCAGTCTTGATAAGCGGGGTTTCGGCCGGAAAAGCTACGACATCGAAAACTAGGTTCGCAGCTGTGATTAGTTCTGGTGCGAATGACAAATCCTGCTCGTTTTCGCCGGCCATGCCAAGCGGTGTGACGTTGACCAGGATTTCGAATGCTCGCCCATCGGCCGCCATTTCACCAGATACCTTTGCGAGTTCACTATCGACGATGTGCGCGAAGCCATACTTGCCAGCCAAGGCCTCGCCCGCTGCCGCGTTGCGGGCCACCACGGTCAGGATCTGGAACCCGGCAGCCTTGAATGCTGCCACCACGGCCTTGGCCATTCCGCCAGAACCGCGAACTAAGACACTCTGTGAGGTCGCGAACTCACGTTCGCGCAGCAACTGCAGCACGGCCTCGAAGTCGGTGTTCGACGCGGTGAGAACGCCGTTGTCGTTGACCACGGTGTTGACCGATTCAATTGCGAGGGCAGAAGGGGCCATCACATCAATCAGGGGAATGATTGCCTCTTTGAACGGCATCGAAACCGAGCAACCGCGAAAGCTCAAGGCGCGAATGCCGTGAACTGCACCCTCTAGGTCATCCGTGGTGAATGCTTTATAGATAAAGTTCAGGCCGAGTTCGTCATACAAGAAGTTATGAAAACGCGTGCCGAGATTGCTCGGTCGGGCGGCAAGTGAAATGCACACTTGCATGTCTTTGTTCAGAATCGGCACGTTGCCATCATCCCACAGCTATTTGTTCAGACGGCCAAATCCGAGGGCATGCAACAGCGGCAGCGCCGAAACTCCGAGCATCACGAAACTCAAGGTTTGGTCGCGTTCGCCGACCACGATTCCACCGATCAGCAGACCCAAAAAGAGCACGGATGACGTTGCCCGTCGCACGCTGGAATCAACGCTGCGCACTCGCCTCTCAAGCTCGGGGTTTCGAATCACAAGTTCGCCGCGTTCGATTCTGCTGGCCAGTTCGTCGATTCGCATCGGCAGGCGAGCCAATATGTTCGCGGCACTCAACGCGTCCGTCCCCAGGCGCTTCAGTAGACCCGAGCCGCTTCCGTTCAGAAGTGATCGGGCGAACGGGTCGACGGCATCCCAGATGTTGAAGTCACGGTTCAGTTCGCTGGTCACGCCTGAAATTAGGGACAGCGCGCGAATCAAGAACAAGAAGTCGTTTGGAAGTTTGAATGGCAGGGTTCGAATCAGGTCACTGAACTGCAGGGCAAAGTCACGAAGCTCACGCGGGTCGGTTTGAATCAATTCGCCAACTCGAACGCCACCGAATCGATCGAAGAGTTTCGAGACGGCATCTTCGAGAATCACCGAGTCGGCGGTCGGCAGCAGAACACCAAGTTTTTGGCAGGCTGCCACCCAAGCGCGAGCGTCTCTCGAGGCAACAGCGAATAAGAAGCTCTGTAGGTTGGTTCGCATTTCTGGGCTGATATGGCCCATCATTCCGAAGTCGATGAAGGTCAGCGTGAAGTCGATGCTCGAGCCCTCTTCAGCCACCTTGACGAAGATGTTGCCGGGATGTGGGTCGGCGTGGAAGAACCCGGTGACGAAGAATTGTTCGAAGGTGACGCGGGCGAGTTCAGCAGCTACGGCATTCGGGTCGAGACCGACCGCAACCAAACCATCGATGTCATTGATCTTGATTGCTGAGACGTCACTCAGGGTCAGAACTCGTTGTGCGCTGCGCTCCCAGATGACGGTTGGGGTGCCGACTCGAAGGTCGCCGGCGAAATCGGTGGCAAAGCGCTCGAGGTTGCCTGCCTCGTGCAGGTAGTTGACCTCTTCGAGCGTGGTGGTGGCGAATTCTTCGACTAGAGCGGGTGCGTCGGTGCGACGCGAGACCAACTTCACTCGCGACAACCAACCGCCCACCTTGCGAAGGGCCTTCAGGTCGACATCGACAATCTCTTCGATGCCCGGTCGCAGAACCTTGATGATCACATCGGTGACACCGAGATCGGCGGCTAGCCCGGCTGAAAGTTTTGCGCGATATGCCTGCCCTAGTGACGCCGCGGCAATCGGCTCAGGGTTGATTTCGGCAAAAGCCACGGATGTCGGCATGCCCAGCTCGCGCTCGATAGCTTGCTGGATTAGTTCAAACGGTTGCGGGGCGACTTCATCTTGGAGGCCGGACAACTCTCGAGTGACTGATTCTGGCAGAACGTCAAAACGGGATGACAAGAACTGACCAACCTTGACCATCAGCCCACCTAGGTCGGCAGCGAGGTCATGAAAGTTTCTCGCCATTCGGGTCAGGCGGCGAACTCGACCGTGGGCTCCTAGTTTCGCGAGACCAATCTGGGGGAGAGCGAGTTCAAACCACCACAACTCAGCCAGCGCAAAAGACGCGAATCGAAGAATTCTTCGGTAGCGCGCCTTTAGAGCCGAACTTTGGTCGACCGAGTTTGTCGGTTGGGTCAATGGTTACTTCTCAGCGAGAATCTGGTGCAGCTTGTGACGGGTTTCTTCGAGCACGGCAGCGGCAGCTTTTTGCTGACCCGGCGTGCCGGTCTTGCCTAGATCGAGCATTACGGGGCCAAGCTTCGAAGCTGCCTTTAGAAACTCTGGGTTGGCGCTAAGCGTCGCCTTGAACTTTGCCTTCGCAGTCGACCCTTCGGACCTTGCCTCGGCGGCCTCAGGCGCATCCTTGAGAGCAGCTTTACCGGTCTTAGTAATCGCATAAATCTTGCGGTCGCCGTCAAGCTTGCTCGAGGCGAGCTTCTGGTCAACCAAAGTGTTCAGTGTCTGCTGAACTTCGGCGTTGGTCGGGTTCCAGGCTCCGGCGCTGGCCAATGAAAGTGCGCGAGTGATCTCAGCGGCGTTCTTGGCTTCGTCAACGATGGTGGAGAGCACGGCTGACTTGATTCGATCGGCATTCGGCTTGGTCACCTGGGACGCAGCATCCTTGGCTCGGTCTTTCACTAGGTTCAGTAGGTCGCCGACCAGTTCCTTCAAATCAAAATCCATTGATGAGGTGCTCATGAAAATCCCTTCGGTGCCGCTCGAATGCTTCTTTAGGTGCAAGCGACCCCAGGTCTATTTCATTCCAAGCCTGGGCAATGAATACCAGCTAAATTGTCTGAATCTTGATGGCCTTGAACTTGTCGAGGTAGCGAGTGGTTGAACCATCTGCCAAGGGTTCATCAACCCATTCGATGGCCGGTTCGATTGAGAATCGCCAATGACCAATTTCTGGTAACACTGCCTTCAAGAAAGCGACCGTTTCAATCTCGGTTATGTTCTGACCTAGGCAACTGTGTGGCCCAAAGCCGAAGGCAATGTGAGCATTCCGCTCGCGCTCGAAATCGATGATTTCGGGGTTCTCAAATCGTTCTGGGTCGTGGTTAGCCGAGACAAATCCGAGAAGCACATACTCATCTGTGTCGCGGCTGGCGTCATCGCCAACCGCATACTCGCGCGGCACACGCTCCATCCTCGGAAGAGGACTCAGATAGCGGGCCATTTCTTGGATGGCTGGCCTGAAGTGCTCTTCGTCGGCTCGGATGAAATCGGCGTGCTCCGGGGCCTCAATCAGGTGCCAGATGAAGCCAGAGAGAAGTTTGATTACGGTGTCTCGACCACCGGCGAGGAGCACGTTGGCGATGCCCTGCATTTCTTTGCGGTCAACCGGCACCTCGTCGACGACTAGACCAGCAACGAAATCCCAGATGTCACGCTCGTCGAGGCCATCTTTCACGCGCTGTTCGGCTTCATCGAAGACTCGATCCAGATAGGTCTGCAGCACAGCGCCATCGCGAGGGCTCTGTGCCGAGAAGTCACGGTTTCGGTGTGCAAGTTCTGCCGCGTGAACGTCTTCTCCGCGCATGTAGGCTGCTGCGTTCCAAACATCTGGGCCCCAGGCTCGCCATTCATCGAAGTCTTGAGGGCGCTTATAGATGATGGTGAGGCAGCCAATTACGTATGGAATGACAAGATCTTCAATGACTTCGAATTCGCCCTTGGTTTTGAGGTTCGAGATCAGGTTCTCGGCAAGCTCTTGAAAATCTGGGGCGAGTGGTCGCAGCGCACTAGGGCTGAAAACCGGGTTGAGTGCCATGCGAAATTTCGTGTGTCGCGGTGGGTCGGCTTCTAGGGGAAGTTGCCGGTAATCACGCACGTCTCGGTCGCCAAGCAAGTCGCTCGAATAGGTCTCCCAGTCACGGGCAGCTTCACGCACTTCGTTGTATCCGCGAATCTCTTTACGCATAGCCCTATTCAACGACTAGCCTTTCAGTTGGTCAAGCGGTAGCGGCCTGTGTCGTAGCTTTCACGATGAATAGCCCAATTGCGCCGCCGGCAATCTGAGACAGGATGAACGGAAGCACCGAACCGAAATCGATGCCAACATATGTGCCGGTGAATGCACGTCCGATGGTTACCGCTGGGTTAGCAAACGCTGTCGAAGAAGTCACGAAACAGGCAGCGTAGATCCAAGCTGCAACGGCAAATGGGATGAATTTCTGGAGGTTGCGATTCGCCAAGATGCCAATGACAGCAATCAGGCCCGCGGTTGCAACCACCTCACCGATGAGGCTGCCGGCGGTGACGCGCTGATGCTGTGAAAACTGAAATGCCGGGAGGTCAAACATCACGTTTGCAAACAAGGTGCCACCGATTGCTCCGAGGGTTTGGGCGGTGATGTAAGCCAGCGTTTGGCCTGGCGTTTGGTGGCGCTTCATGAGTTCAATCAGCGAAACTACTGGGTTCAGCTGGGCACCGCTGATCGGGGCCACAACGATGATGATTAGCGCAAGCGCGAGCACAATCGAGCTGATATTGATCAGCAGCTGCACGCCACCATCCTGGCTGAGTCTGGCTGCCTGGATTCCCGAACCGGCCACGACGGTTAGTAGGGTAGCGGTGCCGAGAAACTCTGCAATTGCCTTCTTTAGGGTTTGTGGCACAGCGCTCACCTTTCGTCACACGTTTCACCACCATAACCCACGAAAATCTCGCGCAGCAGTTGATAGCATTTTGCAGAAGCCTTTTTGATGTTAATAATTTTTGCTTCACTCAAATCAAATAAAAACGAAGAAAGTGAAGAAACATGAATGAGGAAAAGAAAACCAAGAGTCTCCAAGAGATGTCCGAATGGGTTGAACTCAAAGACTCTTGGCGACGCAAGCGATTTGACTATCAGGAGCGCTGGCATGGCTGGCTTTCTCCAGTAGGTCTCGGCCTTGGTACTCTGCTATTTTGTGCAAGTGTGTTCTTGCTCAGCTTGGCCTGGACCAATCTAGTTCGCTAGACAACGTAGAAGACCCCCGATGAAAGTCGGGGGTCTTTTCTTCTCTAATCGACGCTACGGGTATATTTCACGAATTCAGAGAGTTCGCCGACCGAGTCGTAGAGCCTGCGAGCAACCTCGTTGTGGGCTTGGGTTTCCCACCAAACTTTTCTCGAACCGGTCTCGGCCGCGATCTCGGCAAGGCGCAAAATGAGCGCTTTGCCGATGCCTTGCCCGCGAACGCTGGAAGCGACGTAAAGATCTTCTAAGTAGAGGTCGGGAGCGACGTTCCAAGTCGAAAGGCTAAACGAGAAATGGGCCATACCAACGAGATCCCCATCAACTTCGGCTACTAAGCCGTGAATGCCAAAGTCTTCGTCAAGTAGACGTTGCCAGGTCAAATCGGTTTGCTCGTCGCTGAGCTCGGTTTTGTAGAACTCGAGGTAGCCGGCCCAAAGTGAATCCCATTCCGGCCGATCAGAAACGGTCAGCGGGCGAATTGAAGCGGTCACTTCGCTTATTCCTGAGGTTGAATGTGGTTTGGGTCCATCCAGAAAAGGTCCCACAGGTGACCATCAAGGTCTTCGAAGCCCCAGCTGAACATAAAACCCATGTCTTCTGGTTCATTCACCTTGCGGGCACCTAGTTCGATTGCTCTGCCGGCGAGGGTGAGCACTTCATCCTTGGTTTCACAAGCAAAGCCAAAAATGGCCTCGGTTGTGATCGAAGCTGCGATTGGCTTATCGATGAAGGCAGAGAACTTTGCGTGCTCAACGAGCATCACATAGATGGTGTCGCTGACGACCATGCAGGTGGATGTTTCATCGGTGAACTGAGGGTTGAACTTAAAGCCCAGTTCGGTGAAGAAATCTACCGACTTCTTGAGGTTTGCAATCGGCAGGTTCACAAAGATTGAGTTCAGCATGGCTCAATGCTAGCGCTCAGTAGCCGCCGGATGTCGACCTATGCAGTGCCCGAAAGTGGGTAAACCTCTAGGTCCCACCAAACCGCCATTGGCAGTTCGCGAACGGTGTCGGCGGCTGAATCTGAGTCAGCGGCAAACACATCCAAGAAGACTTTGCCATTTGGAACGGCCAGACGAATCGAACCAATGCGACCCTCGGCCTGAAGAACTTTGACCTTGGCCTTCTCGGCCTCGACGACCGTCATTACGTCTTTCATGTCGGTGCCGGCTTTGAAGGTGCTGACCACCATGAATGCTGCGAGTTCTGACAAGTGGTCTCCTTGGGTTCTGTTAGCTAGTGCAACCGAAGAAATAAAGTCACTATTCCAATGGGTTGTCTTTCCCTAACGGCAACTGGGCCTTAGGTCTATGGTTGCCCTAGAAGCAAACAACAGAAAGACGTGACATGACCAAAGTACTTCTCACCGGCGCGAGCGGATTCATCGGCAAGCACATTACGTTGCGTCTATTGACCGATGGCTATGAAGTGCGCGCTTCGGTTCGATCGAGCGCAAAGGGTGAAGAGGTTCGCCAGGCCATGGCCGCGCACCTGCCTGCCGGCTTCGACCTTGAAGCGAAGCTAAGTTTCATCGAGCTCGACCTCGAGTCAGATGCGGGTTGGGATGACGCTCTGAAGGGCGTCGACGTTCTGGTGCACAGCGCCTCGCCTTTTCCAATCACCTCTCCAAAAGACGAAAACGACCTGATTCGCCCGGCAGTTGACGGAACCCTGCGTGCACTGCGTGCGGCTCATAATGCAGGTGTAAAACGCGTGATTTTGACCTCCTCGGTGGCAGCAATCTATGGCAACGACCTGCCTGCCGGCATCAATGATTTCGACGAAACCATGTGGACCGATGTGAATCACCCAATCGGCCGAGTGCCTTACACAAAGTCGAAGACACTTGCCGAAAAAGCGGCCTGGGATTACATCGCGGCCGAAGCACCCGAGCTCGAACTCACCACAATCAACCCGGTTTTGGTTACCGGTGTTCCGTTAGACCAGCACTACGGCTCATCCGTGTCGGTTGTTGAGCGCATCTTGAGTGGTAAAGACCCGATGTTGCCTGATCTATCGTTCTCGATTGTTGACGTCAAGGATGTCGCTGCGATGCACGTCAAGGCAATCAGCACCGACGCTTCAAAGGGCAAGCGATTCATCGCCAGCGCCGGCTCGCGAACCTTTGTGCAACTGGCCAAGACCGTCAAGGCCGCATTCCCAGAGCGCAAAATTTCGACCATCCAGGCACCGAGTTTTGTAATTCGATTCTTGGCGCTTTTTGACGGTGAGATTAAGGCAGTTTTGCCAACCCTCGGCAAGCACAAAGGCGTGAGTAATGCTCAGGCCCACAAGGTCTTGGGCATCGACTTCATCCCGGTTGAAATCTCGCTAGTTGAAACAGCAAAATACCTAGTAGACAACGGGTTCGCCAAGTAGCTGAGTTCGATTAGCTGCGCAGTTCTAGCGGATGGCAATCAACGCGGCTAAGAGCACAAACGCAACAGCAATCGCGCGGTTCAACATTCGCTGGTTATTGCCCCGGCCTATCCATGCTCGAATCGGGGTGGCCAGCAATATGTAAAAAGCGCTGATGATGGAAAAGCCCAGGATGATGATCAAACAAAGAGCCAATGGGTTGGTTGACGCAGTGACTTGTGGAACAACTGCGATGTAAAACAAGAGAGCTTGTGGGTTGCTGATGCCAGTGGTGAACGACAGAGCAAAGTTTTTGCCGAAATAGTCCGAACTTGCGGTGGTCGAAATTGCCGAACTCGTCCACAGTTTGAATGCACGCCAAAGTAAAAAAGTGCAGCCGAGGGCCTTGAGAACTACAAACGCCTGTGGTGCCGCAGTTAGCAATGAAGAAAGTCCGAAAAAGGCTGCGAGGAGCAAAATGACTTTGGCGAAGGTAATGCCGAGAGAAATGGGAATTGCCGACTTCCAGCCTGAGGCAAGCGTGGTCGAAACCAAAAGCACGGTGTCTGCACCGGGCGCGGCAGCAGCCAGAAACCAGATGCTTGCAAAGAGCCAGTATGAATCCACCCTTCCATCCTAGAAGTGTCGAATTTCGGCGGGGCGAAGCGCTCTGGCCGCATCCAAACTCTGACCATTCGACTTACGCTTGTTCTGTGACGAGAGGCGGAGCGAGCAACCCATGGCAGTAATTCCAATGTTTCCGTTGAGCTCGGTTTTGCTGCCGGCGATGCCGTTGTCTCTGCGCATTTTTGAAGAGCGCTATTTGAAGTTGCTCGGCGACCTAATCGGCGAAGAAAACCCCGAGTTCGGCGTTGTGCTCATCGAGCGCGGCCCCGAGGTTGGCGGCGGAGAGCAGCGGCTGAGGATAGGCACTGTCGCATCGGTCAGCAACATCGGAACCTTGGATGAGTTTTACGGCATCGAGGCATTCGGCGCGCAGCGCATCCGAGTAAATGCGTGGTTGCCAGATAATCCCTACCCGATGGCCGATGTCGACTTCTTGCCTGATTTGATTTGGGATGATTCGCTGATGCCGGCGAGGGTGCACTTGGAAACCCGAGTTAGGAACCTGCTGGCGATTGCCAGCGAATTCGGTGACTTGCAGTACGGCTCAGATATCGAACTAAGCGATGACCCAATGGATGCCTGCTGGCAACTTGCCGGAATTTTGCCGGTTGGCGAGCTCGACCAAGCCGATCTCTTGAAGGTTCAGTCGGCAGACGAACTCATCGCTCGAACCTACGAAATAGTCACAGCTTTGGACGACACTCTGAAGGCGATGATTGACGGGCTTGGTTAGGCCCTCGAAGAACCCGGGCAACGCCTTGGAAACTCTAGGTGAAGAACACTCAAGCTGTTCATCGACTTCGCAGTCGTCGATTGCCTTGGTTTCTATTTCGAGAAATCAAAATGTTTTGACGTGCTCTATTGGCTGATTTGGATTGCGCTGCCCGAAACACTGCAGGAATTCTCTTCGACGGCCACTTTCAGAATGCAGGGTTGACCCATTTCGAACCCTTGTTTGATTGCGAATCTGTCGCCGGATGTTGCCTTGTTCGTGTCACGCAAGTAGACACCAAATGCCAACGCAGCTGAACCCGTTGCTGGATCTTCGTAGACGCCACCAAAGGCAAAGGGGTTGCGAGATCTCCAGATCGTTGCCGATTCTTGGGCGACCAGTTGAACCGTTGGCCATTTGTTTTCGCGGCACAAAACTTTGAGTGCCTCGAAATCGTAATCGAGGTCTTCGAGAGTTTCGATGGAATTCAGCACGAGAACCGGGTGTGAGTTGCCCGCATTGGCAATCATGGGAACGTGGTTTTGCGATAGCGCTGATTTTGACCAACCAAGGATGCCTAAAAGCGCATGGAGCAGTTCGTCAGATAGCTCCTCAACAAAACTAGTTCGCGAGGTTAGTTCGGCTTCAATGCCGCGGTCTTCCTGTGTAACGCGAACTTCGACTTCGCCGGTATTCGTTGTGAAAACGTAAGTTCCTGGGCCACTCTGTTGACCAAGCGCAACGCCAGCGGCGATAGTTGCATGGCCACAGAAGTCGACTTCCATCTCTGGTGAGAAGTACCTAACTCGAAGGCGCCTGCCATCCTGGCTCGTGATGAAAACGGTCTCGCTATAGCCAACCTGAGCGGCAAGCTCTTGCATCGTTGAGTCGTCGAGTTCCTGGGCATCCAAAACCACTCCAGCTGGGTTGCCACCGCGACCTTCAAAAGGGAAGGCTGAAAGGCGGAGCACCTCGAAAGACATGGTCCAAGTTTAGATTCCAAGCCCACTTACCCGGCATTGCCTCAAATACGATTTGGATATGTCAAAAGTTTTGATGTCTGCAAAATGCGAATCCCTCGGGCGGCCAGGCACCGTATCGCCAATTGCATCAGTCGCTGTTGAGGCACTAGCTCGTCTGATGGTGGAAGCATACGAAGGCACGGCGGATTGGGAAGAAGGCGATGACGCCGAAGTCGCCGCAGCCGAAATCCGGGCGACGTTCGCAGGCGAATACGGGGCCTTTAACGATTCGGCTTCTGCGGTCATCTTTGGCGATTCAGGCGAACCCGTCTCGGCGTTGTTCATTTCAAACTTTGAGGGCAGAGCGACGATTCTGTTTGTCTACACCGCGAAATCTGCCTCAGGCCGAGGCTATGCAACTGCCTTAATTCGAAATGCGGCCTACCACCTCGACTTAGTCGGGGTCGAAGAGGTGTTCCTATACGTTTCAAGTTCGAATCCGGCAGGCAAACTTTACGAAAAGCTTGGTTTCTCAGAAAAGTGAAATGCCCACCTCGAGGGGCGGGCATTTGCTGGCGGAGAATATGGGATTCGAACCCATGAGGGCTTGCACCCAACCAACTTTCCAAGCTGGCGCCATAGGCCACTAGGCGAATTCTCCTGGAATTAATTTGTTTCTCGTGTCTGAGTTTATCGACACCTGTGGTGGCTTCGCCCACCGCGT